>JAUQPV010000136.1 GCA_030550225.1 Acidobacteriota bacterium
ACTTTCTGGTCCAGGTGGGCGACCATCTCCCGGAGTTCGGCGCCCAGGCGGGACTGTTCCTCGACCCGGCCCTCCAGGTAAGCGACCCGTTCCTCCAGCGTCGTGGCCATGACCACCTCCGTATTAGGTATTAAGTATTTGGTATGCCAGGGATCATAGGCGAAGGGCCCAGGGCCGAATCACCGGGTCCCGGAAAGCCCGGACACCGAATCCCCAGAACCGTGGCCCCCATTCTATTAGGTTGCATACCCGACGTGCGCGTTGGAAGACCCGGCAGACGGGACGTCTGCGTTCCGGCAGACGGGACGTCTGCGCTCCGGCCAACGGAGAGGGCATCCACGGTCTCTATCGTCCGGCCTGCCATGCTTCGATCTCCTGGAGGCGCTCCAGGATAGGGTTCGGGCCCCGCCGCAGGGCGATGTCCCGAACCGTCCGGCAGAGGGCGGCTCGGTCGATCTGGCAGGCCCGCAGGACGGCCCACTCGGCGGGGGGCGACGAGGGGCTTTGGAGCCATCCCATAAGCTCTTGGGCGGCCTCTTCCGTCCGCCCTGTAGCCATCAGCCATTCAATATACACCCGCCGAAGCGCCGGATCAGAGCCGGGGTCTGACGCCCAGGCCCGCAGGCGGTCCCCCCAGAATGTGGCCTGCTCGGGAGACAAGATCGAGACGGTCAGGATGACGGGCGTATGCTCCTGGACGAGCCGGACGGCCTGGGGTCGGAGTCCCTGCTGAAGCCAGATGTGGACCTGCTCGGCGAGGGCCTTGCCCGAGAGCGGCGCTTGGAGCCAAAACGTCGGGGGGAACCACCGGGCCGTCTCGGGGAGGCTCCGGAGGCCCAGACCGTGGAGGTAGTAGGCGGCCATCCGGAAGATGCGCAGGAGGTCAGGGTACCCGATGCGGCCGTCGGCCAGGACGGGTAGCGTCGCCAGGGGCCGGACGTCCGCCAGGTGCGTCCGGACGTATTCGTTCCAGAACAGGCTCGGGGCGGCCGTCGGGCGCTCATCGAAACGTTCCGGTAAGACGACGGTGAGCCGCTGGAAGAGGTCCCGTGGGGCCCGATACTCGAGGAGGTGGTTGTCGTCCGTATTCTCCAGGTCGTCCAGGGCGGCGATATAGTCGACCGTGGCGGGGGAGAACCGTTGGAAGTACAGCAGGGTCGGGAGGTCTTCGATCTGGAGGGTCTTCAAGTGGTCCCGGACCCGTTCAAAACGGGCCTGTAGGGTGTCCCACCGGGGCCGGAGGGACGTCTGCGTCCCGATCAGCAGGACGTCCTTGGAATTCCCCTGGAATCCGTACACCCACGGGAAGACTTGCCGGAAGCTCCGGACGACGGCGACGAAGGCCGGGTCCCCCATCTCGTAGGCCTGAAGCCACTGCAGATACAGCCCATCGGGCCGCAGGGCACGGACCGCCCGCCGGTAGAAGTCGACCGAGAACAGGGCGCCCGTCCCGGCCATCCAGGGGTTCGAGGGCTCCGAGATGATGACGTCGTAAGTGTGACGGGTATACGACAGGTAGCTCCGGGCGTCGTCGATAATCAGACGGAACCGGGGGTCGGCGAAGGGGTTCCCGTTCCAGGGCAGGAAGAATCGGGTCGCCTGGGGCATCGCCCCGACGATGTCGACGACGTCGACCCGTCGGACGCCGGGGTGCTTCAAGGCTGAGCCGGCCGTCGTACCGCTGGCGAGGCCGATGATCAGGACGTCCCGGGGGTCCGGATGGAGGAGCAGGGGGATGTGGGCTGACAGGATCTGCGTCGGCATGTCACCGGTCGAGGAGGCGTCCGGCTTGCCGTTTACAAATAGGGTGTAGCTATCGGATTCGTTCGGGTTCGTATTTTTTACGTCCTTGTCCGATGTCCGCATCGGGGGTCGGAACCGCACGACCATCAGGTGGGCCGCCGGGTCGTCCCGAAAGAGGACGACCTCCCGGGACTCCAGGCCCCGCCGGGTCTCGGCCAGGGACAAGGTGGCGCCCCGCCGGAACGGCTGAAGGGTAAACCATCGGGCGTCCCAGGCTCCCGTCAGAAACGGGTAGGCGACCATGAATGCGACGACCCCGACGGCCGGGACGATCCGCAAGGCCTGGGCCGACCAGGCCCGCCATCGGCGGTCCGTAAGGCGTGGGTCCGGGCCAGCGCCGGTGGTCCGACCGGAAAAGAGGCCCACAGCCGCCAGGCCCAGGAGGCCGTTCCCGAAGGCGCTCCACCGAATTAGGCGCT
Source organism: Acidobacteriota bacterium (assembly GCA_030550225.1). Classification (GTDB taxonomy): domain Bacteria; phylum Acidobacteriota; class HRBIN11; order HRBIN11; family HRBIN11; genus HRBIN11. The sequence continues at coordinate 2,223 of JAUQPV010000136.1, forward strand.
CCATCCCCAGGGCCGGCAGGAGGACCGTCCCGGCGACGAGGGCACCCAGGACGTTGCCCCACGTGTTCCACGCATACACGCGGCCCGTGTCCTGACCCAAGGAGGTCAGACTCCGACTGAGGCCCTTCACCAGCAGAGGCAGGGCCATGCCGATGAAGACCGTCGGCGGGAACATGATCAGGTAGCAGAGCAGGAGTTTGCCGAATTCGTAGAGGTAGAAGGCCCCGAGCCGGGTCGAGAACAAGCTGGCATACTGCTTGAACAGCCATGGAATGTACGGATAGAAGGGCAGGGGGAGCAAGACGAGCAGACCGGCCAGGACCTGGGTCCATCCGAAGAATCGCAGAGGGTTCTCGATAGCCCGCTCGACCCGGGCCAGGACGGCGGAACCGACGGCGATGCCCGTGATAAAGGCGGCCAGCATGATGGCAAACGAGTACGTACTCGATCCCAGGACGACGCCGAAGAACCGGGTCCACGCAATCTCATAGGCGAAGGCGATGAAGCCCTCAAGGAAGATCAAGATGAGACCGGCGCGAATAAACCAGGCCGGGTGTCCGATCCCGGGGGCCGAGTCCCGGCTATGAGGAGCATCCGGAAGCCCGGGGTCGGGGGCCGAGACCGTCGGTCCCGTTTCGGATAGACCCGCCGTCTCCGTTTCGACCGTCGCCGGGCCCACGCGGGTCAGCAGAAGGGCTGTCAGGGCGACGAACCCATTGAGCAAGGCCAGGACCATCAAGCTCGCCCGCATCCCCAGGCCCGGCATCAGCAGGAAGGCCATCAGAAGGGTCCCGGCGACGGCCCCGAAGGCGTTCACGGCGTAAAGCTGGGACGCCCGTCGGCCGACCCGTCGGAGGCTCTCCGTCGCATGGCGGACCAGGGCCGGAAAGGTCCCGCCCATCAGGATCGTCGGTGGAAGCAAAAGCAGGCCCGAGGCGATGACCTTCGCCCACAGACCGACGGTCGCGCCGGCCTGCTCGGGCGTGAACCGCACCCAGTGGGCATACAGGTCGGCGACCCACGCCCGCAGGGGCAGATAAACGATGGCGTACACCCCGACGCCCAACTCCAGGTAGGCGTACAGCTTCAGCGGAACGGCCCAACGGTCGGCCCATCGGCCCAACAGCCAGCTTCCCAGGGCGAGGCCGCCCATGAAGGAAGCCAGGACAGTCGCATAGGAGTATGCGCTGACCCCGATGAAGTCCAGGAGGTACTTACTCCACAGGACCTGATAACCGAGACCCAGGGCCCCAGACAGGAAAAAGATGCTCAGGATGATCGCATAGACCACACCTTACCTCCATGGGAAGAGGAGGCAGGATACAGGATGCAGAAGGCGGGAAGCAAGGGAGATGGGCCGATGGGCAGGTGGGGAGGTAGGGGATAGGAGCGCAGACGTCCCGTCTGCCGACCTGCCCATCGGCTTGCATCCCACAGCTTGCATCCTGTATCCTGCCTCAGGAGGCCAACCCGTGGCGACCGGCGGTCCCATGCGTTCTCCGGCCGAGGCCGCCTCGGAGGTCTGGTCGGACCTCTGGGCTCGCATCCGGCAGGTCAGCGGCGTCGCCCTCGACTGGTACCGACCCAACGTGCTCCGGCGGCGTCTGGAGACCTGGATGGCCCGACAAGGCCTCCGGGAACCGGCCGAGCTCTTGGCGGCCCTCACGGCCCATCCCGAAAAGGTCCTGGACCTCATCGCCTACCTTACGGTGGACTTCTCGGAGTTTTTCCGCCAGCGGGGCGTGTTCGAGTACCTGCGGGCGCACGTCCTCCAGACGTGGCCCCTGGGTCGGCCCTTCCGGGCTTTGAGCCTGGGGTGCAGTCGCGGTCAGGAGGCGTACAGCCTGGCCATCACGTGCCACCGGACCTGGCAGTCGGCCGTCGACTGGTACGTCGTCGGCGTCGACATCGACGGCTTGAACTTGCGGCAGGCCGTGCAGGGCGTCTACGGGGTCCGGGAATTGCGACACGTGACGGACGACGAACGGACCGAGTTCTTTGAGCCGATGGCCACGAGGGACAGAGCCAGTGCCCCGTCGATGGGTCCCCCGGTCGAATCCTACCGGGTCCGACCCGTCCTGACTCGGCGGGTCGGCTTCATCCAGGGGGACGTCTTCCGACTGCCCGTGGCCTCTGAGACCGCTGACTTGGTCTTACTCCGACATCTCCTGATCTTCATTCAGTCTCACCACCATGATAAAATCCTGGCCGAGGTTCACCGGGTCTTGCGGCCCGGAGGCCGGCTGGTGCTGGGAAGTGTGGAACGGGTTCCGCCGGCATGGGAGGCGGCCTGGGTCCCGGAAGCCCCGACGTGGCATGTCTTTCGGAAAATGACGGAGTGACGAAGGGACGGAGCGACGAAGTCGGTGAAGAATGACTCCCGAAGCTGGGCCCGTGAGATCGGCTCCTGCCACTCCGTCCCGCCGTCACGTCCCGAGGGAGGTCGGGAATGGAAAAGAAGTTTACGTTGGCGTTTCTCCTGGTCGCCGGTATCAGCTACCTGGTATTCGACCTGTTTGTATCCCGCTTTCTCAGAAATACCCTGCCCCAGGTCGAGGGCGCCGGCCCCCTGTATGTGACCCTGGCGTCCCTGTTTCCAGCCTTTGTCATCGTCTTCCTGGCGGCTGGCCTGGGATGGCTATCGGCCCGTTTTTGGCTCCTGCCCCCGATTCAAGACCTGGCGCGGGCGACCCTGCAGGTCCGGGGCGGCGACCTGCGGGTGCAAATCGACCCCCGGACCCGTGACGAAGTCGGCCAGGTCGTGGATTCTTTTAATCAGATGGTCGTGGAACTCCGTCGGTTGATTCAGGAGGTCCACCACACCAGCGATCAGCTCCACGGGATGGCCGTCCACCTCCGGGCGGCCTCTCAGGAAGTCAGCACCAGCGCCCAGGAGATCGCCAACACGATGCAGGACGTCGCCCGGGGTGCAGAGGTCCAGGCCCAGCGGATTCAGCAAGTCCAGGGCCTCCTCCAGCAGTTGGAACGCCAGACCCGACAGATCGCCGACCTCTCCCAGATGACCTGCGTCACGGCCGAGGCTTCCGTCCAAGCCGCTCAGGACGGGATTGACCTCATCGGCCAGCTCCTTCAGCGCATATCGGCTACGCGGGAGAGCATCCACGCGGCGTCCCGCCACGTCCACGGATTCGGTCAACGGGCGCTGTCGATCACGGACGCCGTCAAGCGGATTCAGTACATCGCCCAGCAGACAAACCTCCTGGCCCTCAACGCCACCATCGAGGCGGCCCGGGCCGGCGAGCAGGGCCGGGGCTTTGCCGTCGTCGCCGAAGAAATCCGGAAATTGGCCGACTCGACCCGCCAGTTGGCCGACGAGGTCAGCGTCCTGGCCGATGAGATTCAACATCAGAGCCAATCGGTGTATCAGGTCATGGAGGAAAGCGTACGGCACTCGGACGAGAGTCAGAGCGGCCTTCAATCCAGCCTGAGCCGTTTCGAACAGATCGTCCAGGCCTCCCAGCAGACGTACCGCCAGGCGACCCAGGTCGTCGACATGACGAACCAGCAGTTGAAGAGTGTTCAGGATATCCTGCATCATATCACCGAAATCAATCACGTGGCGGAAAATAACGCGGCGGCCGCGGAGGAAGTGTCGGCGGCGACGGAAGAACAGTCGGCGGCGACCGAAGAGCACCTGCGGTCGGCCGAGGATATGGCCGCCATCGCCCAACGCCTGAAGGAGGCCATCCAGAAGTTTGCGGTGTGAACCGGATGGCCCGTCATGGACGTGTACCTCGTGTTTGCCGCCGGTTTCGGAGAAGGCGGTGCGCCCCAGTACTGGGCCGTCCCGGCCGACCGGGTCCGGGAGGTCCTTCAGACGCCGTCGGTCTATCCGATCCCCCGGGTGCCGCCCTTCATCGTCGGGAGCCTGTGGTACCGGGGCCAGGTCCTGACGGTCGTCGACATGGCTCAGGTCCTGGGCGGCCGACGCTGGCAATCGGACGAGAACCTGCTATACTATGTCATCGTCCTGGAGGGCGTGCGCATGCCGGTCGCCCTCTGGGTCGGGCCGTGGGTCCAGGCCGTCCGGGAAAGCGAGATGGCCCCCGTCGGGACCGGCCACGTGGCGATCCCTCTGATGGAACGGGCCACCCTGTGGGTGGAGGGCCGGGTCGTCTTCCATCTGGACGTGCCGGCCTTCCTGAACTGGCTGGACCGGTCCGTCGTCGCTTTCAGTCGGACCTTAGCCGATTACCGGTAGGCCTCCCGGGGGCCCGACGGATCTCCTTGGAGCGAGGGGCACATGAAAATACGGGTCATGGTCGTCGATGATGCGATGTTTATGCGAAATATGCTCAAGGAAATTCTGAACAACACGGGCCGCTACGAGGTCGTCGCCGAGGCCGCCAACGGCCAAGAGGCCCTCGAGCTCTACAAGCAGGTCCGACCCGACTTGGTCACGATGGACATCGTCATGCCCGTCATGGACGGCATCGAGGCGACCCGGGAAATCCTCCGCGTCGACCCCCAGGCCCGCATCGTCATGTGCAGTGCCCTGGGCCAGGAACCCCTGGTTATCGAGTCCATCGCCGCCGGCGCCCGGGACTTCATCGTCAAGCCCTTCGCCCCCGAGAAAGTCATCC
>JAUQPV010000137.1 GCA_030550225.1 Acidobacteriota bacterium
ACAGCAGGAACAAGGTCAGTAAGAACATGGCCGCCGCCACGACCCAGCCCAGCCACGTCAGGAGGGACGTCGTCTCCGAACGGACCCGAACGACGGCCTTCGACGGGGGACCGCTCGGGGCGGGGACGGGGCCAACCTGAAGGGACCAGGCTTCCTCGACCTGGTCGTACAGGAGCGACAGCCCGACCCGGGCCCGCTGGAGCTTCCGCAGGGCCCGACTCAGGCGCCGGCGGATGGAGACCTCGAGCGAGGCCAGGCCCTGCAAACGGGTTAGCTGGCCCTCGTAGACTTCTGACTGGTCCAGCATGGCCCGGATGCGCTCGACGGTCTCCCGGGATAGATGCTGGACCCACCCGTCGGGATGGGCCCGCTGGAGGCCCAGGACCTCCCGAGCCAGGCGGGACATGAGGTACCGGCATAGGGCCGCCACCACGATCAACCGGTAGGCGACCCGGGCCTCAGCCCCGACCGAGTCCCGCTGGAACCCCATCTGGAAGGCCTCGACCTCGAAGGGCTCCATCGCATAGGGGCTGAGAGGCTCGGAGAAGGCGATCTCCGAGAGGCTCTTCCGCCAATCCACTCGCCGGAATGCCTGTAGAAGGGCCTCCATCTCCGGCCGGATCATCTCCGGGACCTGCAAGGCCGTCGCGTCCGCCAGTTCGGCCCCGACCAGCTCGACCGGCGGTGCCACCTCGAGGGGGGTCGGCGGCGGAGACGGCGGCGCCCCCGACCGGAGGACGCTCCCCAGCATCTCGGCGATGGTCTCCATCCGCTTTTCGAGGCTAGCCAGGACCTGGACGAACTCCTCGCTCTCGAGGGCGGCCGCCCCGGCCGTCAGACCCCCGGCCGAGGCCGGCGGCATTTCGCTGACCCGCTCCGCCTCGGCCGGCGGTCCCTCGAGACCGACCGCCTCCGCCGGCGGCGCCGTCTTCTCCAACAAACGGATCGAGGCCTGAATCCGTTCGATCTCCTGATGATACAGGACGGTGAACTTCTTCTTCGTCACCAGGTTCAGCCGCAGGAAGGGAATCATGAGCTGGGGATGAAGCATGAGGTGCTGGACACTCTTTTTGAACTCCCGAATGCGGGCCAGCAGGCCCCACTCCATCAGGTCGTGGTAGCTCGTGACCTTGCGGACCTCGGCGGCGATGGCGTCGGCTTCGGCGATGAGCTCGTTGATGCGCTCGACAGGCGTGTAGGGCATAGGATAGTACTGCGTGATCTGGGTCCGGAGCTGAAGGAGGCGGCTCTCCGGCCGGAGCTCGTACTGGTCCGTCTTGGGATTCCGCACGATGGCTAACTTGGTCAGGAGGAGGTCGACCTTGTCCCAGTCGTCCTGGGTCATCGGATACTTGCCGAGCAGGAACTGAATGAGGTAGACCAGGAAGCGGTCGTCGAAGGACTCGAGCCGCTCAATGTACCGCCGGGTGACGCCCGGCGAGATGTTCGAGTCGAACTGAGCCAGGACGTAGTGGGCTCGTTGGAGCTGGGCTTCTAAGGATTGAAGGACGGGCTCGATCAGCTCGGGCGGTCGGTCCGTCATTTGCTCAAGAGTCTGCAACTGTTGGTAGACCTGGTCCAGGCCGATGTCCTCCAGACGGCGGAGCTTCAAGAGGGTCCGCAGGAGGCTCTGGGCCGTCTGGTAGTAAGTCCAGAGGACCTTATACTCGTGCTGGACCCGACGAATACGTTCTTCGACCGATTCCGGTAGACGGGTCAGAGGGGTATCCATTCGCCACTCCGTAAGTCCTCGGGCTTCCGGGCACCCGTGACGTTCAGGAACTCGCTGAGCAGGCCGTCCCGGCCCGACATCCATCGGACGAGGTTCCGGGCGATGACGAGCCGCTGGATCTGGTTCGTGCCCTCGTAGATCTGGGTGATCTTGGCGTCCCGCATGTACTTTTCGACCATGTATTCTCGAACGTAGCCGTAGCCCCCAAAGAGCTGGACGGCGTCCGTCGTCACCCGCATGGCGACGTCCGAAGCAAAGACCTTGCACATGGCCGACAACATGCTCAGCGTCTTGAGGTCCCGGTCGGCCGCCTGGGCCGCCGTATAGACCAGCTGACGGGCTGCCTCGATGGCCGTCGCCATATCGGCCAGCATGAACTGGACGGCCTCCTGGCTGATCAGGGGCTGACCGAATTGGACCCGCTTGGAGACCCACTCGGCGGCCAGCTCGAAGGCCCCCTGCGCCAGACCGACGGCCTGGGCCGCCACGCCCGGTCGTGCCCGGTCGAGGGTCATCATCGCATTGTAAAACCCGGTGCCTTCTTGCCCCCCTAAGAGGTTTTCCTTAGGCACCCGGCAGGCCCGAAAGTGGGTCTCGTGGACGGGCACCGCCCGAATGCCCATCTTGTCTTCTTTCTTGCCGATGATGAACCCCTCCATCCCTTTCTCGACGATGAAGGCGCTGATCCCCCGCGTGCCCTTCTCGGGGTCTGTCGTCGCATACACGGTGTAGATCGAGGCCGCGTCGGCGTTCGTCGTCCACTTCTTGTCGCCGGTGATCACGTAGGCGTCGCCGTCCCGGACGGCCTGCGTCTTGAGGCTCCCAGCGTCCGACCCGGCCCCGTATTCAGACAGACAGAAGGCGATGAGCTTCTCACCCCGGGCGATGGCCGGCAGGTACCGACGCTTCTGTTCCTCCGTCCCGCCCAGGATGATGGGGAAAGACCCCAGGGCGTTGACCATGTAAGCGACGCCGACGGCCCCGCACACCCGGGACAGTTCCTCAACGATCAGACAGAGGTTCAGGACACCCGCTCCGTGACCCCCGTACTCCTTGGGGATCCAGACTCCCATCAGGTCGTATTCCCGAAGCGCCTCGATAGCCGCCCAAGGGTATTCACCCGTACGGTCCCACTCGGCCGCCCGCGGGAGGATGTACTTTTCGGCCACCTCCCGAGCCCGCTCGATGTACCTCCGATTTTCCTCACCCAACAACTCTCGGGACGGAATCATGAGTCCCCCCTCTTGCCGTATTCAGGCATTGGGGCCGGGAACCAGGGATCGCCAGACCCCAGACACTGATACTCCCCCATCGTCCAACACCCGACCTCATACCCGCCCCGACATTCTAATCCAGAATCCCCCATGCTACAAACGTCTTTCCATTCGGGGTGCTGGGGGTCAGTAGGTGGGCTGTCCTGGGACTCATGGACAAATGTCTCATCCCACCCGTCCCGGTCGCTTCCTGGCATAGGCAAAGCGCAGGAAGTAAGGCATAGCGCAAAGAGCATAGAGCAAAGAGTTCTCTACCCTATCAGGGCCGCTCGGCCCGTGGAAACCCGTATGGATTCAGCCTTTCCGACCCTTCGGGGCGGACGATTTTTCAAGCATCATGATGTCGCAACGTCGTGACGACGTGACGGAGTTCAGAAAGAAGCCGTCGCCGGGGCGAATGGCCCGGGATCGGCCCCGTCACGTCGTTACGCCGTCACGCCGTCACGAAACTTGAAAAATCGTGCTCCCCGAGTGTTGGGAAAGGTTGTTCCGACGCCATTCTCACGAACCGAACGGTTCTGCTATCCCTATGCTCTTTGCCCTATGCGCTTTGCCCCCTCACACCGGCCCCGGGGCGATGTCGCGAGCCCACGTCCGGCAGGCCATGTACCAATCGACCAGTCGTCGGAAGCCCTCTTCCAGAGAAACCGCCGGCGCCCACCCCAGGAGGCGACGGGCCTTCGTGATGTCCGCCCAGGTCGCTGGCATGTCCGCCGGATGGGGGGGCCGGTACTCGACCCGGGCCGGTCGGCCGACCAGCCGTTCGACGAGGCGGACGACTTCCATCAGAGGGACCGGCTGGTCCGAGCCCAGATTGATGATTTCGAATCTTGGATCCCGGACTTCCGATTGTAAAAACGAGAGGGCGGCGAGCGTCCCCCGGGCGATGTCGTCCACGTAGGTGAAGTCCCGTTGTTGGCGGCCGTCCCCGTAGATGACGACGGGGCGACCCTCGACGACCCACTGGACAAACCGGAAGGGACTCATGTCGGGCCGACCGGCCGGGCCGTAGACGGTGAAGTACCGCAGGACGGCCACGTTGAGGCCGTGCAAGTAGTGATAGGTATAACACAACGTCTCGGCCGCCTTCTTGGAAGCCGCATAGGGCGACAGCGGGCCGTCCGTGTCGGCCTCTTCCCGGAAAGGAAGCGGATTCCGAACCCCGTAGAGGCTTGACGTAGAGGCCAGGATGAACGTGCGCACGCCGGCCGCCCGACAGGCCTCCAGCAGGTTAAGGGTCCCCGTCACGTTCGTCTCGTAGTACGCCCACGGGTCGAGGACCGACAGCCGCACACCGGCCCGGGCCGCCAAGTTGAGGACGGCGTCAAAGGGAGGATGGGTGTTCGGTGTTGAGGGTTCCGAGGTCGAAGAAGCAAATAAGCGGGCAAGGGCCGACCGGTCGGTGACGTCCACGACGTGGAACTCAAAGTCCGGATGCAACCGGAGCTGGTCGAGGCGCCAGTGCTTGAGACGGACGTCGTAGGCGTCGTTGAGATTATCGACACCGACGACCCGATGGCCAGCCTGCAAGAGGTGCTCGGCCACCTTCCAACCGATGAAGCCCGCACAACCGGTCACCAGGACTCGCATAAAGACGACTCGAGCGACGACATACGGGGTAGGGCAAGATACAGGATGCGAGATGCAGGATGCAAATCCGCTGGGCATCTTGCCCCGGCCGGCCCGATGGGCTACCATGAAGCTAAGAGCGCCACGGAGGATCCTCATGACCGACGTCTACGACCTGATCTACGACTGGAATCGGGCCGACGATGAGCCCCCGGGCCCGAAGAGGCGCATTCAACTGGACGATGAAACCCTGCGAGATGGCCTTCAGAGCCCCTCCGTCCTGAACCCCCCCATCGAGGCGAAAATCCGCATCCTTCATCTCATGGACGCCCTGGGGATCGACACGGCTGACGTCGGCCAGCCGGCGGCCGGCCCCCGGGAGTACGAACACACCCTGCGGCTGGCCCAGGAGACCGTCACAGCGGGCCTCCGTATCGCCCCGAACTGTGCGGCCCGGACGGTCGTCAAGGATATCGAGCCCATCGTCGACATCGCCGAGCGGATCGGGCGACCCGTCGAAGCCTGCGTGTACATCGGTTCGAGTCCCCTCCGGATGGATGTCGAGGGCTGGACCCTGGACTTCCTGCTCCGGCGGGTCGAGGAGGCCGTGACCTTCGCCGTCCGCCACGGCCTGCCCGTGATGTTCGTCACGGAGGACACGACACGGGCCCACCCGGAGACGCTGACGAAGCTGTACACGACGGCCATCCACTGCGGCGCCCAGGCCGTCTGTATCGCCGACACGGTCGGTCACGCGACCCCCCGGGGGGCCTATCGGGTGACCCGCTTCATCCGAGAACTCTGCGACCGTACAGCCCCCGGCATCCGCGTCGACTGGCACGGTCACCGGGACCGGGGCCTGGACGTCGCCAACGTCCTGGCCGCCGTCGAGGCCGGCGCCGACCGCGTTCACGGAGCCGCCATCGGCATCGGCGAACGGGCCGGCAATGCTCCGATGGAGCTCATCCTCGTTAACCTGAAACTCCTGGGTTACATCGACAACGACTTATCCCGTCTGCCGGAGTACTGCGAGACCGTCTCCCGGGCCGTGGGCGTCCCGATCCCCCATAACTACCCAGTCGTCGGCCGGGATGCCTTCCGAACGGCCACGGGCGTCCATGCGGCGGCCGTCATCAAGGCCCTCCGTCGGGGTGACGTTCACCTGGCCAATATGGTCTACTCGGGCGTACCGGCCCACCTGTTCGGCCTTCGACAAGTCATCGAGGTCGGCCCCCTCAGCGGTAAGTCCAACGTCGTCTACTGGCTCGAGTCCCATGGATACCCCGTGACCGACGAGATCGTCGAGCGTATCTTCGAGTACGCCAAGCGGTCGGACCACATCCTGACGGACGCTGAAATCGAACAGCTCATCGCCGCCACGGCGGCGGCTTCGACGTGAACCGGGTATGCCGTGGCGGCGCGTCGGGCGGTCCGAGGATTTCCCGGCAGGCCGGGGCCGGCCCGTCTTCTACAGCCGGTGGCGCATCGCCGTGTTCCGGGCCGGGCCCCGCCTCTACGCCATCGGTCATGACTGCCCCCACCAGGGCGGCCCCCTGTCGCAAGGGACTCTCGACGGCCCGTGTGTCGTGTGCCCCCTCCACGGATGGGCCTTTGACCTCCAGACGGGTCGGTCTGTCAACGTTCCCGGCGCCTCAGTCCCGACCTTCCCCGTCGAGGAACGCGAAGACGACGTGTACCTCTGGGTCCCAGAATAAAAGACCACGGACCACAGACCATAGACCTGTTTCGGAAGCATCGTGACGTCGTCACGACGTGACGGGGTCCAAAAAGAAGCCGTCGCCGGGGCGAACGGCCCGGGGTCGGCGCCGTCACGCCGTCACGGAAACATCATGCTACCCGAGCGCTGGGAAAGCCCGATCTGACGCCATTCGCCGAACTGAACGGCTATACTCATTCCCAATCCGCAATCCGTTCGCAATCCTTACTCACGTCTTCCGCAAAGTCAGTCGGGCCAGGACGGCCTTCAGGTCCCGCCAGGTCACGGGTTTCCCCAAGGCGGCGTCCGCCTCCGGGGGCTTGGCTTCATGACCCCACCCCGTCAGGACGATGACGGGCGTCGAAGGCGAGATTGCCTTCACCCGCCGGACGACCTCGGCGCCCAGTATGCCCGGCATCCCCAGGTCCGTCAGGACCAGGTCATACGGCTCGCCCCGCCGGAGGGCCTCCTCAAACAGGGCCAGGCCCTGTGCCCCGCCGTCGGCGGCCGT
>JAUQPV010000138.1 GCA_030550225.1 Acidobacteriota bacterium
CGTCGTCCCCCTCGACCCGGACCCCCCGGACCAACCCCAGGTCCACGATGGACACGGGGAGCTCCGGGTCCTCGACGGTCTGTAAGACATGCCAAACTTGATCGGCCGTCACGCCCATTCGGGACTCTCCTCCATCGGCCTGGGACGGGGTCCGGCTCTACACCGTCGCTTGCCATGTCCGAAGCTGACGGTACCCCCGCCGGACCTGCTCGACAAAAATTTCATTGTAGGGACCTCGTTGCTTCCAGCGCTTCAGGACGTCCTCCCACGTACAAGGCCGGTCGAAATGCCACCGTTTCTCCTTAGGGTCGAACTCACAGGGCAGGGGATAGTCCAACACGTACTTGTCCTGGGCGGGGTCATAATGGGCCGGCACGCGAATCCCTAAAGATTCACAGAAGGGGACGACCTCCCGGAGCCACGACTGACGAAGCTGGTCGTTGCTCAGCCCCTTGATCCGAAACGTCAGCTGGGCCGGATGTCGCTTGAGGTCATCCGGCAAGCCGAACCATTCGACCGTCAGGGGGAACATCCAGTCGACGGCCCGCTGGAGTTCGGCCCGGAGGGCCGGGTCCTTGGCCAGACGTCGCATCCACATCTCTCCATGCCGGACGTGGAAGATTTCCTCCTTATCGACCTTGGCCAGGGCCCGTTTCCAGGGCCCGTAAGACGTGTGGTGATAGACGTCCCCCAACAGCTTGTAGCCGGCCCGGTCGTAGAAGGCGTTGGCGACGACCATCTCGACCCATGACTCCAGGGGGATGTCGAAAGCGTAAGGGTACTTCCATTGGGAGGGCGGCCGCTCGTAGATGAGCTGTTCGACGTCCACGCCGATGTCCTCCAAGATTCGGTAAGCGATGTGGGCGTGGCCCAATTCGTCTTGAATGATGGCCATCAGGGAGATGTAAGCGTTCACCGAGGGCGCCTTCTGGGCCGCGTGGTAGTATGCCGGGGCGCTGAGAAGCTCCGTATCGCCCGAGACGATCAACGTGACCCGGAGGGCCTCCCGATAGGCTTCGCTCATCTCATCGACGGACTCGATGAGGCCGCCCTGCTGGATGCGCTCCAGGACTTCAGCGTCCGTCACCATGCCAGGCCTCCAGAAAGGGTCTACGGCTCCCAAAGCCCAGGGTTAGAGCCGAATATACCCAGTACCCGACACCCGGCTTCCATTGTACCCGAATCGAAAAGGCGGATCATACTCCCTTGATCCGGGCAGCATCAGGAAATCCGTCCAGGCGGGTCGGAATCGGTCGTCATTCAGAGGACGGACGGAGGATTTGAAGGATCCCGTGGAGGTCCTGCTGAAGGCGGGGGTCCGAATGGAGGTTTTCTTCGATCTTGCGGATGGCATACATGACGGTCGTGTGGTGCTTGCCCCCAAAGGCCTGACCGATTTCGTTCAAGGAGGCTTCCAGGTGGTGCCGGGCCAAATACATGGCGATCTGGCGGGGGTACACGACCTGGGGCCGATTCGTCCGGGATACGAGCTCCTCCGGGGACAATTTGAAATAAGTGGCAACGGCGCGGATGACGTCTTGGATCGAAATCCGCATCGGGGTCGGCCCGGAAGCCGGACCCGGCGTCGTGCGGCTCAGGGATTCCAGAAGCGGCGTGATCGCCTCCCGAGCCAGCTCGATGGAAAGAGACTGGCTCTTCATCGAGGCCAGAAACACCAGGCGTCGCAGGGCTCCTTCCAGGGTCCGGACGTTATCGACGATCCGCTCCGCGATGAACAGGGCCACGTCGTCGGGGACATGCACGCCCATCAACATGGCCTTCTTGTGAAGGATGGCGATCCGGGTCTCCAACTCGGGCGGCTGGATGTCGGCGACGAGACCCCAGGAGAAGCGGGAGACCAGACGCTCTTCTAAGTTGGCCAAGGCCTGCGGGGGTTGGTCCGCCGTCAGCACGATCTGCTTCTGGGCCTGATAGAGGATGTTGAAGATGGAAAAGACCTCTTCCTGGGTCCGTTCCTTGCCGGCCAACGTGTGGACGTCGTCCAAGAGGAGGACGTCGGCCGCCCGGTAGTACTGACGAAGGTCGTGCACGTTCCCCCGCTGGTAGGCCTCGACCAGCTGATTCATCAGAGCGTCGCACGACACATAGATGACCCGCAAGTCCGGCCGGTTTTGGCTGATACGGTTGCCGATAGCATGAAGCAAATGGGTCTTGCCCAGGCCGACGCCCCCATAGATGAAGAGGGGATTGTACACGTGACCCGGGTGGTCGGCCACGGCCGTCGAGGCGGCATGAGCCGCCTGATTACTGACCCCGACGACAAAGTTCTCAAAGGTATAAATCGGATTGAGGCCTCCGTCCGTGGTCATCTCCCGGGCGTGGGCCTTTTCCAGCTCCTCGTTGGTCAGAAATTCCAACTCCTTGGGGGGAAGCTGGGCCTCCTGGATACAGGCCTGGATGTCCTGGGCGTAAGACCGCTGGATGACCTCCCGGAAGAATTTGCTGGGGATGAGGACCTGCACGCGGTGGTCGTCTTCATAGAACTGGACCGTCGGCCGGAACCAACTGTTAAAGGACTGCGGGCGAAGGCGCCGTTGGAGACCCTGGAGGATCTTGACCCAATACATCCAAGCCTCCGCGAAGAAGCCCCCGGGTCGGAGGAAGAGACGGGATTTCCCTCCCCAGGCCCGATGCATCTGACCCGTCATCTTACCCAAGGACCCGGGGCGGACAAAACCGTATAAATCAACAAATTCAGCATTAATATTTCGTAAATCGCCGAAACTGAGATATGATGACTAAATACTATTTTAAAATTGCCACATACGGATAAAGATTAGTGCCGGACCGTGAGGCCCTCCCTTCAGGCTTCCGGACCGGCGGACGGGTTTACGACGCCGCAGAAGGAAAAAACCCTACCCGGGACGGGACGCCTCCCCGTCCCTTCCCATCGAGTCCCTTTCGCCCATCCCAATCCGTTGGATATTCCTAAATGAACATAGCTGTTCGGTTCGTGAAAACCCGCATGGATTCGGCTTTTCCGACCCTTCAGGGCAAACGGTTTTTCAAAACATCGTGACGTCGTGACGGAGCTTAGAAAGGAGCCGTCGCCGGGGGGCGAACGGCCCGGGGTCGGCCTCGTCACGTCGTTACGCCGTCACGCAGCTTGAAATATCGCGCTTTCCGGGCACTGGAAAAGGCCGTCCTGATGCCATTCTCACCCACCGAACGGTTCTACTACGTGCTATGCCCTTGGCCCTTTACGTTTTGCTCTATACCCTTGGTCCCCTTCCAGGCCGGCGGGAAGTCCTGAGGGGACCACCGAAGGATGGGGTGCCGAGCCGCCTCGACCTCGTCGAATCGCCGGAAGGCACTTTTCTGGGGAGCCGAGCAGACGATCTCGGGTCGTTCGGCCGCCTCTCGGGCGATCTGGACCAGGGCCTCGACGAGTCGGTCTAGTTCCTCGAGGCTCTCCGTTTCGGTCGGCTCGATCATGAGGGCGCCCGGGACGATGAGGGGGAAGTATACGGTCGGCGGGTGAAGGCCGTAGTCGATCAGCCGCTTGGCGATGTCCATCGTCGTCACGCCGGAGGGGTTCTGGCGCCGGTCGTTGAAGACGACCTCGTGCATGACCCTACGGTCATAAGGCAGATGATAGTAAGGCTTTAATCGGGCCATGAGGTAGTTGGCATTGAGGACGGCATGGACGGCGATATCTCGCAGGTGGTCTCGGCCAAAAGACAGGATGTACGCCAGGGCCCGGACGTGGACGCCGAAGTGGCCCTGGAAGGCCTTGACACGACCGATGGACTTAGGACTTTCCCAGACCCGATAGTAGCGGTCACCTTCCCGGGCGACCCGGGGCACAGGTAAGTAGGGAGCCAGGGAGGCTTTAACGCATACGGGTCCGCTCCCCGGACCACCGCCGCCGTGGGGCGTGCTAAAGGTCTTATGGAGGTTCAGGTGGAGGACGTCGACGCCCATATCGCCGGGCCGGGCGATGCCGACGAGGGCGTTCATGTTGGCGCCGTCCATGTACAGGAAGGCGCCCCACTCGTGGAGAATGTCGGCGATTTCGAGGATGTCCTCCTCAAAGAGGCCCAAGGTGTTCGGGTTTGTAATCATCAAGGCGGCGACATCCCGGCCCATCGCCGCTCGGAGGGTCGAGGGGCTGAGCAGGCCCCGTTCGTCCGACTTGAGGTGGACGACCTCGAAGCCCCCGAGGGCGGCGCTGGCGGGGTTCGTCCCATGCGCCGAGTCGGGGACGAGGATTCGGGTCCGTTTCTCTCCTCGGTCCTCCAGGCATGCACGGATGAGGAGCAAGCCCGTGAGTTCCCCGTGGGCCCCGGCGGCCGGTTGGAGGGTCGCCGCGTCCATACCGGTGATCTCGCACAAGTAGCGTTCGAGGTGCCATTGAATCGCCAGGCACCCCTGGATGAACTCATCGGGTAGGTACGGATGGGCCTCGGTGAAGGCGGCCCATCGGGCGATGGCCTCGTTCAACCGGGGGTTGTACTTCATCGTGCAGGAACCGAGGGGATAGATCCCTCGGTCGATGCAGTAGTTCCACTGGGCCAGCCGATTGAAGTGGCGGACGACGTCGAATTCTGACAGTTCTGGCAGGCCCTCGACCCGGTCTCGCCTTAAGTGGGTCGGCACCAGGTCTTCGACGGGGGTCTCGGGGACGCCCGTCGGGGGGAGGCTGTAACCTACGCGACCGGGTCGGCTCCGCTCGAACAGGAGGGGTTCTTCCAAGGCGATGTGTTGCGTCGTGCGATTCGAGTCCCGCATGGTCATACCTCGTGGCGAACGGCCAGCGATTCGCTGTTCGCTACTCGCCACTCGCCATCCGGACGAGTCGCTCGATCTCTTCCGGGGGATTCATCTCGGTGACGCACATCAAGAGGTCCCGGTCCAACTCGGGATACCACCGGTGCAGGGGCAGACCGGCGACGATACCCTGGGTCAGCAGACGCGCCCACATCGTCGGGGCCTTCGGATGGCGGATGACGAATTCGTTGAAAAAGGGACCCCGGAAGGGCCGTTGCCATCCCTCCGCCTCCAGACGGTGGGCCAGATAGTGGGCCCGTTGAGCGTTCAGGAGGGCCAGCCGGCGAAGGCCCTCAGGTCCCAGGAGGGCCAGGTACACAGTCACGGCCAGGGCGCAGAGAGCCTGATTTGTGCAAATATTGCTGGTCGCCTTTTCCCGACGGATGTGTTGTTCCCGGGCCGCCAGGGTCAGGACGAACCCCCGTCGGCCGTTTCGGTCGTAGGCCACACCGACCAAACGGCCTGGAAGCCGCCGGACGTACTCCATCCGGGTCGCCATGAGGCCGACGTGAGGCCCCCCGAACTGGACGGGCAGGCCCAGGGACTGGCCTTCCCCGACGACGATGTCGAAGCCGAACTCACCGGGCGGCCTGAGAAAGCCCAGGCTGAGGGCCTCCGTAAAGCAGGCGATCCGGACGGCCGGATGGTCGCCCAGGGCGGTCCGGACGGCGGCCCAGTCCTCGACAATGCCCAAGGCATTGGGGGACTGAACGACGACGGCGAACGTATCGTCCCGGAGGCGGGCCTGGAGGGCGTTCAGGTCGAGCTGACCCGTCTCGGGTTCCCAGGGGACGAGCTCGACGGAGACGTCGAAGTGACGGATGTACGTGTTTACGACCTGCTGGTATTCCGGGTGGACGCTCCGGGCGACCAAGACGTGGCGGCCCTCCCGGATCCGGCGGGCCATCAGCACGGCCTCAGCGAGGGCCGTCGCTCCGTCGTACATGGAGGCGTTGGCGACCTCCATGCCCGTAAGCTGGCAGACCATCGTCTGGAACTCAAAGATGCTCTGGAGGGTCCCCTGGCTGACCTCGGGTTGATAGGGCGTATAGGCCGTAAAGAATTCGGGCTTCCGGACGACGTCCTCGACGACGGCCGGGACGTAGTGGCGGTATGCCCCGGCGCCCAGAAAGGACGTGACCTCCGGCGGGACCCGATTCATCGAGGCCCACCGGCGGAAGGCCTCCAGGACCTCAACCTCGGACATAGCCGGCGGGAGGTCCAGGTCCGTCTTCAGACGGACGGCTTCCGGGATCGGCCGGAACAGTTCCTCGACCGAATCGACGCCGATGACTTCCAACATGCGTCGAATGTCTTCCGGGGCATGGGGTAAGTATCGCACGCTCATGACGACTGCTCGACGTAAGCTTCGTATTCTTGCGCCGACATCAGACGGTCGAACTCCGTAAGGTCGTGGACGCGAATCCGGATCAGCCACCCCCGTTCATGAGGCGACTGATTGATGATCTCCGGATGGTTGACGACCTCCTGATTGACCTCGATGATCTCCCCGCTCATAGGCATGTACAGGTCGGCGGCCGTCTTGACGCTCTCGACGGTCCCGAAGGCTTGGAGCTGGCGGAACGTCTGACCCACGGCGGGAAGCTCGATGTAGACGATGTCGCCGAGTTGTTCCTGGGCGTAGTGGGTGATGCCGACCGTCCCGATGTCGCCCTCCAGATGAATCCATTCGTGTTCTCGGGTGTATCGGTAAGACTCGGGGTATTTCATGTCGTGCGACTCCGTCGGTAGAAGGGTAGCGGCACGATGCGGGCTTCCCGGAGACGCTGGCGAATGTCGACCCACAGACGAGTCGCCTCGTAGGGCATCTGAATGAGGGCAAGGCCGATCGCCTTCTTGAGGTACGGAGCGAAGGTCCCGCTGGTGACGCGACCGAGGGGCCTGTGCGCCTCATCCCAAACCGGATAGCCGGACCGGGGGATGCCGGCGTCGACCATCTCGAAGCCGA
>JAUQPV010000139.1 GCA_030550225.1 Acidobacteriota bacterium
GAACGCTGATCGGGTAATCCGGCAACTTGGGAATTCGGGAGTCCGGCAGTTGGGCAGGTCCGCAAAGAGTACGCTGGATGCCGGATTCTTCGCGCTTTGCCCTATTGCTTCATCCATTTTTGATTTGATGTTTGTAGTACGGCGATTTATCGCCGCATGAGAAGCACAATAAATTGCGCTACTACCAACTTTGAGATGGACAAAGCCCTATGCGCTTTGCTCCTTGCCTTTGGTTTATCTGCCGGACTGCTGAATTGCCGATACCCGGAGGTACCGATGCAAGGAGGGCGTTTCTGGCTAAGCGTTCTGGCCGTGCTCATCACGTCGATCGTCTACAACCTGGTCGTCCACGGCGTCATCTTGTTTTCTCTGTACGAGGCCCACAAGGACGTCTTTCGGGGCCCGACGACCGAGGAACGGAATCTCCTGTACTTGCTTCACTTGCTGGCCCAACTGGTCTTTGCCCTTCTGTTTGTCTACATCTTCACGAAGGGCTATGAGGGCCGGGGGTGGGCCGAGGGCGTCCGCTACGGCGTCTGGGTCGGCCTGCTGATTGCCTTTCCGGCGGCCGCCACGGTGGTCGCCCTATTCCCGCTCCCGTTCCGGTTCATCTTCATCTGGACCCTGAGCGGCCTCGTGTGGACAGTCCTGTGTGGCCTCGTCACGGCCGCCGTCTATCGGGGCCCCCGAGTCACGTGGACGACGTGAGGTGCATCAGGGGTCCGGGAATTCGGCCATTCGTGCATAGGAAGAGGCGAGCGGGTCTTTTCCGGTGTAGGTCGGTGGCCGAGGGCCTGTAGTGAGACCTGGAACCCGACACCCGGGATCTGGGACCTTACCTATGACGGGGAATCGCTTTCGCATCCTGTACGAAGACCCCTCGTCGTCGGCCCGGATCGGTCTCTACAAGACCGACCACGGCCCCGTCGAGACGCCCTGCTTTGCCCCGGTCGGGACCTACGGAGCCGTGAAGGCCATGCCCCACGAGACCCTGGAGGCGATGGGCTTCCGCCTGATCCTGGCCAATACGTACCACCTGTACCTCCGGCCGGGACCCGAAAAGATTCAAGTCTTAGGCGGCCTCCACCGCTTCATGGCCTGGCCCCATGCCATCCTGACGGACAGTGGCGGCTACCAGGTCTTCAGCCTCGCCCGCCTGCGGAAGGTCACCGACGAGGGCGTCACCTTCCAGTCGCATCTGGACGGCACGACCCACATGCTGACCCCCGAGCGGGCCGTCGAGATTCAGGAAGCCCTCGGGTCGGACATCGCCATGGCCCTGGACGAGTGCCCGCCTTATGGGTGTGAGCGTTCGTACCTGGAGCAGGCCATCCGCCGGACCGTCGCCTGGGCCCGCCGTTGTAAGGCCGTCCACCGCCGGCCGGACCAGTCCCTCTGGGGCATTACCCAGGGCAGTACGGACCCCCACCTCCGCCGGGTCTGCACGGAGCAAATCTTGGAAATCGGCTTCGACGGATACGCCATCGGGGGTCTCGCCGTCGGCGAGCCAAAGGCCGAGATGTACGCCGCCATCGCCGACGCCGCCGCCCAGCTCCCTCGAGACCACATCCGCTACCTCATGGGCGTCGGCCTCCCCCAAGACGTCGTCTACGCCGTCATGCAAGGCGTCGACCTCATGGACTGCGTCGCCCCGACCCGCCATGCCCGCAACGGCTACCTCTTCACCCGGGAGGGCCCTCTCCACATTAAAAACAGCCGCTACCAGACTGACCCGGCCCCGCCCGACCCGACCTGCGACTGTCCCGTGTGCCAGCGGTACTCCCGGGCCTACCTGCGACACCTCTTCATGGTCCGGGAAGTCCTGTTCACGGTCCTAAATACCATCCACAACCTCTACTTCTACCGCCGACTGCTTCACGAAATCCGGAGGGCCATCCGGGAAGGAAGCCTGCCCTCGGTATACCGCTTCTATGAGGACCGCTACGGCTCCGAGACCCTCCCAACCGAAGCCTGACCGATAGAAGTCCTGCCCCCCTCCATGTTTCTGCTGATGTCCGTCCAGCGTATGTACAGTTTTTTTACAATCTGCACACTGAGGGACATAAAAGGGCCTATTTGGGATGTGAAAGGGATGCAAGTAGAGGAATCCCGAAGGGACAAGATGGAATTTCTCTCAGGAAAAGAAGAAGGAAGCGCGAAAGATTCCTGTATTCAAGAGGGATACGGGCTGATTTATCTGAAAAGCCCCAAAAACCGCTGATTGTGGCATGGAAATTGCATAAAACCCAAGGACTTCATACCTGCCTCACCCGGGCCAACCAAAGGGAGGGCACGGATCACGCCCCTCCATCCGTGCCTCCCGCCTCCCCCCTTCTTTTTTCAGCTGAGCCGTGCGTGCATATTTTAAAACGCCTGCATGACTGCGGGCGTTCGGAAAGACATCCCGGGGGTGAGTCGGGACCGAAACGCCCACATCGGGTTTGCGTCTTGCATCACCCAGGCCACCCGACGGTCGAACCTCTATACGGAACATCCGCCTGGACTTGTATCCTGCCGGAGCGATCCTATATCTTGCATACCCGCGGATTGAGAATTGCGGATTTCGGATTGCGAATTGCGAATTGAAAATGGGGTGCTCGGTATCCGGCAGTCGCCTCGTCTGGGAACGAGGGCGACCGGATGGGCCGGGTCGGCCTGGAGTCTGGTGTCTATGGTCTGGGTCCTTTTCGAGGACTCGCTACTCGGGACCCCTTTTGTAGGAGGCGGACGTGGCCCGGGCGCGCGAACGTCTCGAAGCCGACATCCTCATCGTCGGGGGCGGACCGGCTGGATTGAGCGCGGCGATTCGCTTAGGTCAGCTGGGGCGGGACCTGGCGGCTCGGTCCAGGGTCTCTCGGGAACCCTTTGTCGTCTTGGTCGAAAAGGGTCGGTACGTCGGAGCCCATCTGCGGTCGGGGGCCGTCATCGACCCCCGGGCTTTTCGGGACCTCATCCCGGACTTTGAACAACGGGCGCCCCTCGAGCAGAGGGTTGCCGAGGAGGAGGTCCTGTACCTGACACCCCGACGGGCCCTGCGATTTCCCGCTTGGGCCCTGCCGCCGGAGTTGAGGAACGAGGGGAACTACGTCATTTCCCTCAGCAAGGTCGCCCGCTGGATGGCCGAGGAGGCCGAGCGGCTCGGCGTGACGATCCTGACGGAGACGTCCGTCGTCGAGCCCATCATCGAGGGTGGCCGCTTGGTCGGGGTCCGGACGGGGCCCAAAGGTCTGGACCGGAACGGCCAGCCACGGGCGAACTACGACCCCGGGACCGACATTTACGCCCCTGTGACGATCTTGGCCGAGGGTGCCCACGGGACGGTCGCCCGGGTCGTGATTCGGGAATTCGGATTGACCGAGGGCCGTCAACCGATGATTTATAGCGGGGCCGTCAAGGAAGTCATTGAAGTGCCTCGCAAGGACTATCCGTCGGGCAAGATTTTCACGACCCTGGGGTATCCGGCCCGGTACGGGACCTTTGGAGGCGGTTTCTTCTATGACATGAGCGGGCCTTATGTCGCCGTCGGGCTCGTCTACAGCTTGGACTGGACGGACCCGGACCTGGACCTCCACGATGAGCTCCAGCGGTGGAAGCTTCACCCGTACGTCCACCGGCATCTCCAGGGCGGTCGGGTCGTCCAGTACGGCGCCTGTGTCATCCCGGAAGGCGGCTATTACGCCATCCCTCGTCTCTACATGCCGGGCGGTCTGCTGACAGGCGACTCGGCCGGTCTCGTCAACGTGCCTCGCAATAAGGGCATCCACCTGGCCGTCTATTCAGGCATGGTCGCCGCTGAGGTCGCCTTCGCCGCATGGCAGGCGAGGGATTTTTCAGAGGAGCGGCTGGCCGAGTACGAGCGTCGTCTTCGGGAGAGCTGGGCTTGGGAGGAGCTTTACCGGGTCCGCAACTTTCGGCAGGCTTTCCAGGACGGCTTCCTGCTGGGCCTGCTTCGGGTCGGCCTGTACCGATGGACGGGTGGCCGTCTGTTTCGGGACCCCCTACCCATCCGGGTCGGGCACCGGCTCGTACAGCACGGGAGTCGAGCGCCGCGGCCTTCGCTTCGCTTCGACGACGCCCTGATCTTGGACAAGCGGACGGACATCGCCCGCGGCGCCCCCAAGTACGACGAACAGCCATCCCATCTGCGAATCGTCGACAGCGGCCTTTGCCTCGAGTGTCAACGCCTGTACGATAGTCCCTGTACGAAGTTCTGTCCCGGCGACGTATTCCGGTGGGAGCCGTCCGAGGCGCGGATCATCATCAGCCACGAAAACTGTCTGCATCCGAAGATCTGCGAATTTGCCTGCCCGTACGACAACATCCGCTGGAGTCCGCCCCAGGGCGGCGACGGGCCGAACTATACGTTGACGTGACAGACGTAAGGGCAAGGAGCCAAGGGTATTTACTCCATGTCCTTTACTCTATGCCCTATCAGCGCGCCGTCCCGCCATCGGGCCAAGAGGTCCAGGACCCGTTGGGCGCTGACCTCTGGGGGCTCTTGGTCGGTGTCGAGGACCAAGTCCGGCGACTCGGGCGGTTCGTAGGGGTCGCTGACGCCCGTGAAGGCGGGGATTTCTCCCCGCAGAGCTCGGGCATACAGACCCTTGGGGTCCCGACGGACGAGGACCTCCAAGGGACAGCGGACATACACTTCCAAGAAGGTTCCGTCTCCGATCAGGGCCCGGGCCGCCGCCCGGGCTTCCCGGTAGGGCGAGACGAGGGCGACGATCACGTATACGCCGTGCCGGACCAGCAGGCGGGCGACGTAGGCGACCCGTCGGATATTTTCTAAGCGGTCCTCCCGGGAAAAGCCCAGGCCCCGGGAGAGGTGTTGACGGACGACGTCCCCATCGAGGACCTCGACGGGCCGGCCCTCGGCCCGGAGCCGTTCGGCGACCAGCGATGCGACCGTACTCTTACCGGCCCCGGGAAGTCCCGTGAGCCACACGCACACGCCCCGCCGGTCGGCCGCCGGTGGCTCGGGCCGGCGGGCGCCCTCGGCGCTGAGGCTCTCGACCTGCACGCCGTCGGCCCGCACGGCCAGGGTCAGGGCGACACCTTCCGTGGCCATCGTGAGGACAAAGTGGCCCAGCGTGCGGCATTCGACCCGGAGGGCGTCCAGCCGGCGGCCGACCAAAGCCTGAAGGGCCCGGTTGACGGCTTCTAACTGAGCCTGGAGGTCCCGGCCGCGTGGGGTCCGGCGGAATACCTCTGTCCACAGGCGCTCGCCCTCGGCCCGGGCGTGCCGTCGGGCACGGCCGCTCTGGAGGACCAGGACGGCGAGACCCTCGAGGACGTCGACGAGGTCCTCGGGCACGAAGCCCGTCCGGACTGTTTGGGCCAGCCTTAGGAGACGGGGCCGTTGGGGTCCGGCCATGACTTCGGCCAGGGCCAGGGCCTCTTCGGCGACCAGGCTGGCTTCGTCCTCGTGGAGCTCCAGACCCGTCGGGGACGGGCGCTCACCGTTCATGGCCACCTCCGCCGACCGGTATCCCCTCGGCCTCGGAATGCGCCTCTTTCAAGATGGCGTGCGCCTCGTGTTCGAACCCGCCTGTCTCGATGGGGCAGTGGATGCCGCATTCCTTGGGTGCGCCCTGCTCCCACCACCAGCGGCCAGCCCGGTCGTCCTCGCCGGGTTGAATCGGCCGGGTGCAGGGTTCACAACCGATGCTCGTATAGCCTTGGGCGTACAGCGGATGGACCGGCACGCCGTGCGTCTCCAAGTATTCCCAGACTTCCTCCTTCGTCCAGTCGGCCAGGGGATTGACCTTTACGATACCGCCGTGGTCGTGGTCCAGCTCGACTTTCCGGATGTTCGCCCGGGAGGCCCACTGCTCCCGCCGCAGGCCCGTGATCCATGCGTCGAGTCCCTCGAGAGCCCGAACCAGGGGCCGCACTTTCCGAATCTGACAGCAGAGGAGGCGCAGGGGGACCGATCGGTAAAAGAGGTTGACGCCATACCGTCGGACCATCGCCTCGACCTCCCGGTAGTCGGGGAACAGGACCTCGAAGCGGGCTTGCCGGTAGTGCTCCCGGACTCGGTCCAGAAAAGCGTAAGTCGCCTGGGGCAGGCGGCCCGTGTCGACGGTGATCACCCGCACGTCGGGTCGGATCCGCACGGCCATGTCGAGGATGGCCATCCCCTCGGCCTGCAGGGCCGTGACGACGGCGACCCCGTCGCCGAAGGTCTCCAGGGCCCATGCGATCACGGCTTGGGGCTCTTGGTCGTCCAACTCGACGGCGATCTCGCCGATCTCGAGGTCGTCGAAAACGACTCGTCGCACCATCCGATGACCTCCGCTTTCTACCCAATTCCCAATCCGCAATAACTGTCATCCCCCCGAGAGGGCCGGTAGGATGATGAGTTCCTGCCCCGGCGCCAGGGACGTGTCGAGACCTTGAAGGTTGCGGATGTCCTCTTCGCCTACGAATAGGTTCACCATCGGCGACACGTTCCCGTCTGGGGTCAGGACCTGTTGGACGAGCCGGGGATAGCGCTGACGGAGCCATTCCAGGGCCTCCCGGACCGTCCGGGCCGGGACCTCGATGCGGTCCGCCCCGTCCGTGAAGGTCAGGAACATGCCGGGGACGTGGACGACCGGCCCGCGCGTGGGTCCCTCGGTTTTCTCCAGAAGCGACGTCCCGAGGGCGATGGCCCGCAGGTGGTCGTCCGTATGAGCATCCAAGAAGTCCCGGAACGTACCGTCCGTCTCTTGGTCGGCCCGCCATTCGAGCCACGCCCCGACCAGACGGC
>JAUQPV010000140.1 GCA_030550225.1 Acidobacteriota bacterium
CCGACAGGCGGACGAACGCTGATCCTCCCCCGGAGCGCCGTAATTCCCTTGGACCTGCCCTCCAACGAAGCCTTGCGGCTGGTCATGTCCGGCGGCCTCCTGGCTCTCTCGGAAGGCCCGACCGAAACGAGTTCGCCGGAAGCGGTGCCCGGGATACGGACGCCGAAAGCCTGACGGCGCTTCGGGGGCTGACGCCGCCATCACGGGCGGTGTTTCGAGGGCAGAGGGCATAGAGTGAGTTTGCGCTGTGCTCTCTGCTCTTTGCCGTCTTCCCGACCTGCCCATCTGCCTATCTGCCGACCTGCCCAGGTGTATGGAGCCCTATGGCCATGGAGCGGGACGAACTGATGGTCATCGACATCGGGAACACCCAGACGAGTGTCGGATTCTGGAAAGCGGGCGCCATCGTCGACGCCTACCGATTCCAGTCGGACCGGGACCGCACGGCCGACGAGTGGGGCCTGTGGTTCCGATGGGTCCTCCACTGGAACCGAGGCGGTCCCGACCGTCTCCGGGGGGTCGCCATCGCCAGCGTCGTCCCCCCGATGACAGACCGGGTCGTCCAGGCCTGCCAAAAGTACCTGGGCCAGACGCCCTTTGTCGTCGAGCCGGGCATTCGGACCGGGATGCCCATCCTCTACGAGGACCCGAAGGCCGTCGGGGCCGACCGTATCGCCAACGCCGTGGCGGCCTTTCGGGAGCTCGGCGGCCCCTGCGTCGTCATCGACCTCGGGACGGCGACGACCTTCGACATCATCAGCGAGCGGGGCGAGTACCTCGGCGGTGTCATCGCCCCGGGCATCGAGATTTCGGCCGACGCCCTCTTCCAACGGGCCGCCCGCCTGCCCCGGGTCGAGGTCCGACGCCCGCCGGGCGTCATCGGCCGGAACACGCCTCATGCCATGCAGGCAGGCCTCTTTTACGGCTACGCCGGCCTGATCGAGCGGATCGCTCGGGAGATCCAGGCCGTCCTGGGCGAGAAAACCCAATTCATCGCCACCGGCGGCCTGGCCCCCCTGTTGGCCGACACGAGCCCCTACATGCAGAGGATCGACCTCCTGCTGACCCTTCGGGGCATCGCCTACTTGTATGAGATGAACCAGGCCGAATAGTGCTTCCGGCTGCCCAGGACACGAGACCTCGTTTCGCCGTGCCCGCTACGGGGTTAAAGCGGGAACCTAATGGCGGAAGTGACGGAGGCCCGTCAGGACCATTGCCATCCCGTGTTCGTCGGCCGCCTGAATGACCTCGTCGTCCCGGATAGAGCCGCCGGGCTGGATGACGGCCGTGACACCGGCCCTCGCCAGTTCGTCGACGCCGTCCCGGAAGGGGAAGAAAGCATCCGACGCCGCGACGGCCCCCCGCAAGTCGGCCGCCGGTGCCTTCTGGACGGTGACCCGAACGGCATCGACGCGGCTGACCTGACCCCCGCCGATGCCGAGCGTCCGAAGGTCTCGAGCCAGGACGATGGCATTGCTCTTGACGTGCTTGACGACCCGCCAGGCAAAGGCCAGGTCCCGCCATTCGGCTTCTGACGGGGTCCGCTTCGTGACGACCCGCCACGTCTGAGGGTCCTCGACAGGCCAGTCGCCGTCTTGGACGAGAACGCCGCCCAGGACGGACCGGACCTCGACGGATCGGTCCGGCCGCCAGGGACCGGATAGCTCCAAGACCCGCAGGTTCTTCTTCCGGGCGAGGATCCGAAGGGCCTCGTCCGTGTAGCCCGGGGCGATGACGCACTCCATGAAGGTTTCGACGATGGCCTCGGCGGCCGCCTCGTCGATGACGCCCCCGATGCCGGCAATGCCCCCGAAGGCGGCCACGGCATCCGCATCCCGAGCCCGGACGTAAGCATCCCGCGCCGTGGTGGCGACGGCCACGCCGGACGGCGTGTTGTGCTTGATGACGACGGCGACGACGCCCTCGGCCTCCCCTTCGAAGTCGGCGACGACCCGAACGGCGGCATCCAGGTCGAGGATGTTGTTGTACGAAAGTTCTTTCCCCTGGAGCTGGTGGGCCCGATGGAGGGCGACGGGCGCTTCAGGCCGGACGGCGTACCAGTAGCCCCGCTGGTGGGGATTCTCGCCGTAGCGAAGGGCCTGATGCCGCACGAGGGCCAGGGGCCATCGGACCGGCTCGGTCTGGTCCAGTTCTTGATAGAAGCGGGCCGTGATGACGGCGTCATAAACGGCCGTGTAAGCAAAGGCCTTGGCGGCCATCGCCTTCCGGAAGGACTCCGGTGGGGGCCACGTGCCCTGCCGGAGGACGTCTACGAGGGCCGGATAGTCGGCCGGCTCGACGAGGACCGTCACCCACGGCCAGTTCTTGGCGGCCGCCCGGATAAGGGCCACGCCGCCGATGTCGACCCACTCCATGAGCTGGGTGAGGGAAAGCCCCTGCTGGGCCCATTCCTCGAAGGGGTAGAGGTTCACGACGACGAGGTCGATCGGGGCCAGGCCGTACTGTTGGAGCTGGGCTTCGTCTTCGGGCCGGTCCCGGCGAGCGAGGATGCCCGCAAAGACGGCCGGATGAAGCGTCTTGACCCGGCCGCCCAGGACCTCCGGAAAGCCGGTCACGTCTTCGATGCGCCGAACGTAGACATCCTGGGCTTGAAGGAGCTGCGCCGTCCCACCCGTGGCGAGAATTTCAAAGCGATGGTCAGCCAACGCACGGGCCAGCTCGGTCAGGCCCGTCTTGTCGTACACGCTGATGAGGGCTCGACGGGATTCCATGACCGGAAAAGCCGAAGATACAGGTTCCAAGATGCAGGACGCAGGATAGGCCCCGGGCTCCAAGGGCCGGGCTTTCCTCGACTCGTCACGCCGGCCGTTCTATATTACGATAAACCTAACAAAGACTTCAAAAGGTCGGCAAAGGTCGGGTTCATTACCGTTAAAAGTAAAAGCAGAAAGACCAAGACGACATTCAATTTGAGATTCAGCCGGTCGTAACGACTCCGAGACTCCGTCTCTAAGGCATCTATCCGAGCCCGCAAGATGCCGATTTGCTGGTCGATGTACGCTCGGAGGGCTTCGATCTGTGCCTGCAAGGAAGCTCCCTGCTGTTCCATCTGCGCCCGGAGGGTCCCGATCGCTTGGTCCATCTGAGCCTGCAGGGACGTTCCCTGCTGTTCCATCTGCGCCCGGAGCGTCCCGATCGCTTGGTCCATCCGGGCCTGCAAGACGCCGATCTGCTGGTCGATATAGGCCCGGAGGGCCTCCATATGGGCCAGGAAGACCTCCTTTGTGACCAGCTTCTCGAACAGCTCGTCCCGCAGGTTCGCCAGCTTCACGGTCGTGGTGGCCTCGACGGCGGCTTCGATGCCGTGAACCAGCTTCCGAGCGCTTTCCTTACCCAAGGCGTCTTCCAGGGCTTCGTACACGTCTACCGGGATGCTCATCCACTCCCCTCACGGTGTCGTCAGGTCCATCGATATTTTGGGTCGTCCTCGCCTTTATGCAAGAAGCGACGGGAGGACGCCATGAAGAGCGGTCCTGTTAAAACTCCTGGCCGATGGTCACGAACCAGTGGAAGCGTTTCTCGCCCGGACGTGGGTCCAGGAGCCATGCCAGGTCGATCCCCACGGGGCCGAAGGGAGCGATATACCGGAGGCCGAAACCCCCGGCCTTCCGGAGGTCGGACCACCGAAGGCTCGGATTTTCCAGGAATACGTTCCCGACGTCGAGGAACAGCACGAGACCCCAGGACGGCCGCAGGTCGAGACGCTGTTCGACTGTCGTCAGCCACAGGGCGTTCCCGCCCAAGGGCGGCCCCAACGTGTTAAAGGCAAAACCCCGGTGGGTCCGGCTCCCACCGGCAAAGAACCGTTGGCTCGGCGGGAGCAAGACACGCTGGTCCGGTGGGAGTCGAGCGGGTGCCTCGAAGCGGCGGCTCCAGCCGGCCCGCTGAGCGACGGCCAGGACCCAGCCCGACGTCAGGGGGAGATAGACGTTCCACTGACCCGCCAGCTTCAGGAACGTCACGTCGGAGCCCCAACTCCGCAGGCTGAGCTCCCCAGTCACGCTCAGGAACTGGCCCCGGGTGGCATTCAGGACCGAATCCCGGGTGTCCTGGAGCCATCCGAGGGAGAGCTTGGTCAGCCGCAGGTTTTCGAACTCTCGGGCGATCAGCTCGACTTCCTCAGGGCTTAAGGTCCGGGCCAGATTCTCCAGTCGGGTCTCGCTGACCTCCCATTGGCCCGTCAAGAGAGACCGGGGGCCATACCGGTGGACCCCCTGAAGGAGACCCCGGGTCTGGAAGAGGTCAAAGTTCGGCTGACGCTGGAAGCCCGTCTCGCCAGCGACCTGCCACTCGACGGGGAGGCCCCCGATGGAGCGACCCCCGAAGGAGCCCAGGACCCGCCAGTTGACGAAGCTGAAGCGGAACAGGGCGTACAGCCGATAGCCCCGGCCCAGAAAATTGTTGTACTGAGCGTTCAGGATGCCCCGGACCCGGTCGTTTTCCTGATACCCCAGGCCGTAGTTGAAGCGGGCCGGCCGGGCCTCCCGGAGGACGACCAGCAGGTGCTGTCGGTCCCCCATCTGTTGAGGAAGGGGCAGAGGGATCTCGACCCGTTCGAAGAGGCCGAGGTCGTATAAGCGGTTCTGAAAGGCCTCCAACCGGTCCGCCTGCAGGACGTCCCCCTCGCGAAACGGCAGGAGACGGTACAGGACGCCCGCCTGCGTGTGGTACAAGCCCCGGAAGATGACCCGTTCGATGTAAGTCGGCTCGCCTTCCAGGATATGAAAGTCGACCCGCACGGCATCCGTCCGACCCGGGACGGGCGCCACGCGAGGTTCGACCTGAACCCGGAAATAGCCCGCTTGGTAGTATTTCTGCCGGATAGCCTGGAGGCTCAAGTCCAGCAGACGCCGCTCCAGGGCCTGGCCCCGGCGTAGGGGGATATAGGCCGTTAGCTCCTCATCGCTCCATACGGAGTTGCCCCAAAAGTCGACGTCCTGGACGTACCGCCGCGGGCCGATGCTACAGAGGATTCGAAGACGGACATCACCCGGGTTGCCATACTCAGGGATAACTTGAAATTCGACCGGTTGATAGCCCCGTTCCTGAAGGCTGACCTGAAAGCGGCGGAGCCACGTCTGGAACTGGTCGTAGACCCAGGGCGACCCGGGCGCCCAGGGTTGGACCTCCGTGCGGAGCTCGTCCGGCAGACCCTCCCAGTGGATCGACGTGATCCGGGCCATCGGCCCGGGTTCGACCCGGAACACGACGGCGACCGCCGCCGGCGTTTGGGTCCGGACCGACCATGTCACTTCCGCCTGCGGGTACGCATGGGCCTGGAGGGTCCGCTGGAGCATACCCCGGAGGACCTCCAGCAGGTCGTCGGACCAACTCCGGGCACCCCCGACCCAGTCGAGCCACTCCTGGACCGGCGGGATCTCAGGCGGCCAACCCACGACCTCGACCCGCACACGGGGTCCGCACTGCCCGTCCAAGCGAACGACACCGTCCGACCACGTGGCCTCCAAGTAAGCCGTCCAGTATCCCTCCTGACGAACCCGCTGGACGACCCGCTGGATGGCCGACTGAACGGCCGGGTTCCACCGTTCCGCCTTGCGCAAGAGGGCCTCGACAGGGCCGCGCAGGGTCGGACAAACGGGACCGGCCGACCAGGCCCAACGCCGAACCCGTCGGGGCGTGCCCTCGTCGACGTAGACCCGCAAGATGCCGGTTCGGCGTCGGGCATCGACTTCGTCCAAGTGAATATCCACGTCGGGCGACTCAAAACCCGCCTCCTCGTAGAAGCGCCGGATGTCTTCCTTCCAGCGCTCGACCTGGGCCGGGTCGTAGGGAAGCCCCAGGGCAAAGTCCGTCATGTGCCGTTGTAAGCGCCGGGGCGAGAAGGTCCGACTCGTAACGTAGAAGAAGCGCACGTCTTCGATGCGGGTCGGGACCACACAGGTCATCGTCAGGTCCACGGCCCTGCTCGATTCTTGCGTCGGCCCCCCGACGGGCGATACCCGCGCCGCGACCTGCTCGCATAGACCGGTCAGGTACACGTTCTGAAGAGATGACGCCAAGGCCTCGTCCGTCAGGACCTCCCCGAGGCGGACCGTCAGGAGACGACCCAAATCGTAGGCCGGTCGGGGGCCTTCAAAGACCCACCGCACCTGGCGGACGACCTGGGCGGCGGCCCCGCCGGTCGCCATAATCCAGACGATCCACCCCAGTCCCAGGAGACGGCTCCATAAGACGATGGACCATAGACCACGGACCATACTCGCCTCGGACGTTTAGGCCGCCTTGTCTTGAAACGGGGGAGTCCGGTTCGTCCGACAGGGGCCGTTCGGTTTGTGAAACCCCGTATGGATTCAGCCTTTCCGACCCTTCGAGAAATCGGTGCTCGGTGCTGGGTGTTAGGTGTTGGGTGCTGGGTGTTGGGTTCTTGAAAAAAGGGACCTAACACCCAACACCCAGCATCCAGCACCCAACACCCATTCTGTCTGAAAAACCGTGCTTTCCGAGCGATAGAAAAGGTCGTTCCGACGCCATTCTCCCGGGCCGAACGGCTCTGCTATCTCACGCCCCCACGATCAGGACGAGCAGGTCCATTACGTTCGTGTACGTCGGCCCCGTCTTCAAGAGGCCCCCGACTTGAGCCAGGTAATGGTACGTGTCGTTGTCAGCCAGAAAGGGCTCGGGGTGAATCCCCGCCCGCCGGGCTCGGTGAACGTGCCAGGGGTCGACGAG
>JAUQPV010000141.1 GCA_030550225.1 Acidobacteriota bacterium
TATCCGGAGGTGGTGGGAGGTGAGTCCTGGCGGTGGCGGCGGGGGAGGGCCCGCGAAGGCAAGGGCCGGGGTCTCGGCCTCGGCTACGGGGCGATCCCCCGGAATCCCTTCCCACGGGTTTCGAGATGAATTCGTAAAGCATATCGACGCTTCCTTCAAATGGCTCGTGGGTCCCTAATGGAATGGGAAACTCAATGGATCATCGCCCACCAATTGGGATACGTGGACGAGTCATCCTTTACAGACCTCCAGGACCGTATGCAACGGATAGGAATGATGCTCAACCGGCTCATCTACAGGTTATCTAACCCCTAAGGCTTGCCTGATTTCGAATGGTTGGATCCCCCACTTCCCGAACTGCCGAACTCCCGACTCCCGGACTGCCGAATTGCCGGACGGCCGGATTCACGGATAGATGCCCCGGATGCGGGTCGCCTGGGCGACGCGCTCGATGGCCAGGACCTGAGCGGCCTGCCGGGGGTTGACCTGGCGACCGTGCTGTTTCTGAAGAGTCCCCAGCTTATTCATCACGTCATGGTAGGCCCGGCGCATGACGTTCTCGAGCTCGCTGTAGACCCGCCGGTCGTCCCAGAAGAACGAGTACAGGTCTTGGACCCATTCGAAGTACGAGACGGTCACGCCACCAGCGTTGGCCAGGATGTCCGGCAGGATGAGAATCCCCTTGTCCCACAGGATAGCGTCGGCTTCGGGCGTCGTCGGGCCGTTGGCGGCTTCGACGATGATGCGGGCCCGGATGCGGTCGGCATTGTCCTTCGTGATCTGATTCTCGACGGCCGCCGGGATCAAGATATCGCAGGGGACCTCCAGGACGTCCCGGTAGCCGATACGCTCGGCGTCCCGGTACTCGACGACGGTCCCGGTCGTCGCCTTGACATGGACGACTCGCTCGACGTCCAGGCCCTTCGGGTTGTAAATCCCGCCTTTGGAGTCACTGACGGCCACGATGACGGCCCCGGCCTGAGCAAAGAGCTCGGCCGCATACATCCCGGCGTTGCCGAAGCCCTGGATAGCGACCCTTTGACCTGCCAGCTTCTCCCCCCGGTCGGCCAGGGCCTCCTGGACCACGTAGAGGCATCCCCGGGAGGTAGCGTCATTCCGACCGATAGATCCACCGATCTCGACAGGCTTGCCCGTGACGACGCCGGGGATCGAGTAGCCGTGGTGCATCGAGTAGGTGTCCATGATCCAGGCCATGACCTGGGGGTTGGTATTGACATCGGGGGCCGGGATGTCCCGCTCGGGGCCGATCAGGATAGAGATTTCCGTCGTGTACCGTCGGGTCAGGTTCTCCAGCTCGCGCGGACTCATGCGCTTGGGGTCGCAGACGACGCCGCCCTTGGCACCCCCGAAGGGGATGCCGACGACGGCGCACTTCCAGGTCATCCACATCGCCAGGGCCTTAATTTCGTCGAGGGTCACGTCCGGGGCGTAACGGATGCCGCCCTTGGCCGGCCCCCGGGCCAGGTTGTGCTGGACCCGGTAGCCCGTGAATACGTGGATGGAGCCGTCGTCCATCTTGACGGGGAAATGGACGGTCAGCTCCCGCTTGCAGGTGCTCAAGACTTCTCGGAGGCCGTCCTCCAGGCCTATCAGGTCGGCCGCCTGGAAGAATTGTTGACGCGCCATCTCCCACGGATTGACCGACGTCATGGCCCACCTCCTTGTGGGTATCGAGCCTCGCGTCCTTGGGAGGCCCATGCGTCGGCCCCAAGCTTTTCAGCGGGAGGGTCCTCGTAGAAATTCCTACGGGCTTTCACGAGGCCGGGGCGGATCAATCCAGCGGGATGCCGGACTGCCATCACCCCTACTCAGGTCATGGAAGCCATTCGTCCGACTCTCGCTCGGGACCGACACAGACAGAACGCAGAGTATTTTGACCCTTCGGACTCTCCAAGACAACCGTTCTGGGAGGGGGTAACGGTTTCATTTTTGATGGATGAATGCCTGCATCCGATGGGTCGGTGACTCCACGAGGCAGTCGTGAAAGGCCCCGGCGGCCTGTGGGCCCGTCTCCTCATGAAATCGCAACAGAGCATCTTATTAGGTTAAGAGCCACCGAACGCCGTGAAGGAGCAGGCCCGTCACGACCCCGGCGACGACGTCGTCGGTCATGACGCCGAAGCCATGCGGCAGACGCTCCAGTCGTCGGAGGCCGAGGGGCTTCACGACGTCCAGGAATCGGAAGAGCAGGAAGGCCGCCGCCAGCCAGGGCCACTCGAGGGGCAGGCCCATGAGAGCGACCCACTGACCACTCCACTCGTCGACGACGATGAAAGACGGGTCCGGTGTGCGGAGCCGCTCTTCAC
Organism: Acidobacteriota bacterium; assembly: GCA_030550225.1. Classification (GTDB taxonomy): domain Bacteria; phylum Acidobacteriota; class HRBIN11; order HRBIN11; family HRBIN11; genus HRBIN11. Next base: position 2,328 of record JAUQPV010000141.1, read on the forward strand.
AGATGCGGGCGGCCCGGACGCCCAAGAGGGTCGTCAGGAGCCACAGGGGCAGTTGAACACCCAGGGGGACCCCGCCCAAGCCGAGGCCGTAGGCCAGGGTCACGACGGCGCTCGCCAGGGTCCCGGGCATGAAGGAGAAAAAGCCCAGGAGGCCCATCGAGGCAAACCAGAGCCAGGCCCGATGCCCCTCAAAGTAGTCCCGCACGCTGACGTACTTCCGGGGACCCTTCAAGAAACCGAAAGGTGCCATAAGAAGACTCCTTTGGGGTACCGGGTGCCGGGTCCCGCAAAGAGGGGGACCTTAGACCCAGACTGCAGACTATAGACTGTCTCGGGAAGAGCCATTTGCTTCGTCCCAAGATGAGACGATCCGGATGGCCTCAAGGCACTGGGTGCTTTGTGGTCTGACTTCCTTGTTCCTTTATCGGCCGACCCTCGGGAAGCAGAGGCCGCCAGGGGCAGGTCCCGCAGAGAGGCGCCCGGGCCTTGCAGAAGGTCTTCCCGACGGTCACCATCTGGGCGTGCAGTTCCTTCCAAGCTTCGGCGTCGCCGGTAAACCATGTCCCCATCCGGCGCTGGACGTCCTCGTATCGCCATCGCCTCGGCGGCAGGAGACCGTGCCGCTGAAGGATCCGGACCGTGTAGGCGTCGACGACGGCGACGGGCACGCCGCAGGCATACAGTAAAATGACGTCGGCCGTCTCGGGCCCGATGCCGTACATCGCCAAGAGGGCCGACCGAGCCCGTTCGATGGGCCATTCCCGTAAACGCCCAAGGTCACCCCCGCACTCGGTCACGACGAAACGGGCCAGGACTTGAATCGTCCGGGCTTTCCGACGGAAACCGCCGGCCGGCCGGACGAGCTGTTCTAAGACGGACCGACGGGCCCGGGCCACGGCGTCGGGCGTGCCGAGGCCGGCTTCCCGGAGATTCTGCAGGGCCTGGAAGGCCCGGTCCCACTGGATGTTCTGAGTCAAGATGGCCGACACGGCGATGTCCCAGGGGGTCTCGCCAGGCCACCAACCCGAGAGGTCCCGCCACCGGCGGGCAAGCCGGTAATAAGGCGTCAGCCGGTCAGGCTCTGTCGTCATGGCTCCGGGCCGTCATGATGGCGCGACAGGGTACGAGAGTCATTCATAAGCTCATGGCTCGCGGCGGATGACTCATCCCTATAGTCCCATAAGCGATGAGCCACGAGGACTTCGTCATGGCGTCCCGTCATCCTGGGAGAGGAAGGGAGCCAGGCGCTCGGCGACGGCTTCTAAGAGCTGACGGTCCTCCTCCCCAAAGGCGGCCAGGTCGTCGCTATCGATGTCGATCTCCCCGACGATGCGGCCCTCTCGCCGGATAGGGACCACGATCTCAGACCGCGTCTCCAAACTACAGGCTAAGTAGCGGGGGTCCTGGGAAACGTCCGGGACGATGGTAGTCTGGCCCTCCCGGACAGCGGCCCCGCAGATGCCCTCGGTGACGGGGATACGCGTGTGGGGCGTCGGGCGCCCGACATAGTAGTCGTAAAGCCGGAGGTGCGCTCCGTCCGGCTCCAAGAGATAGATGCCGACCCAGTGATAATGAGGCCGCTCCCGATGGAGTATATCGATGACAAACTTCAGGGCCTCGGCCGGTGCCGGCTGACGGGCCAAAAAGGCGTCGATGGATTGAAGGATTTCCGTCGGTGTCTTCATAAGCACCCCCGATATGAGTCATGACGATGGCTCGCCACTTCGCCTTCTAAGGTCTGACCCTGGGATAGTACATGATTATGGCGATGCCCAAAAGGCACACAAGACCGCCTATAAGGTCATACCTGTCAGGCTCGACGCCGTCGACCTTCCATCCCCAAAGGATGGAAAGGACCACAAACACGCCGCCATAAGCGGCATAGACGCGCCCGAAGTGGGCGGGCTGTAACGTCGGGACGATTCCGTAAAGGACGAGTAGGGTAGCGCCTATCATGAAAAATATAAAATCTTTATCTTTCTTTAACCAAATCCATACAAGATATCCGCCTGCGATCTCAAAAAAGCCCGCCAGTATGAAGAGGAGTATGGACTTGGCTACCGTATAGACATCATAACTCATCTTGGATGTCTCTCTTGAGCCGGTGGGGCAGGAAACCCCTCGGAGGGTAGAGTCCTTAGGAGCTACGCAGTTGGGGCAACCACGTAGCTTCCGGGACGACCCTCATCGGGCCGAAAGAGCAAAGCGCAAAGAGCATAGGGCACATACTCTTTGCTCTTTGCCCTTTGCATGCCCTTGGCCCTTCGACCCCGTCCCGACGTCGCGTCATGACTGGATCGAGAGCCACAATTCCAGGGCCTGGCGGATCGTCTGCACGTGAATGGCGACCGTATCCTCGACCCGGAGGGCGTACCCGCCCCCGAGCGTGATGACGCAGGCCACCCCCCGACGGCGGACCCATTCGAAGACGAGGGTATCCCGCTCCCGGAAGCCGGCCATCGTCAGGCCCAGGCCCCCGAGACGGTCATGTTCATAAGGGTCCGCTCCGGCGATGTAGAACACGATGTCCGGCTCGAAGCGGGTCTCGATAGTCGCCAGGCCCCGCCGGAGGGCGGCCAGGTATATCCGGTCGTCGGCCCCGTCCGGAAGGCCGATGTCCAGATGGCTCGGGGGCTTCACGAAGGGATAATTGTTCTCCTGGTGGATCGAAAACGTGAACACGTCCGACCGGTCCCGGAAGATGGCCGCGTTGCCATTCCCGTGGTGGACGTCCAGGTCGACGATCAAGGCCCGCCGGAACAAGCCCTCGGCAAGGCCCTTCTCGATAGCGACGGCCACATCGTTCAACATGCAGAAGCCCTCCCCATGGTCGGGAAAGGCGTGATGGAACCCGCCGCCGATGTGGACGCCCAGGCCCCACCGCATGGCCCACTGGGCGGCCTGCCAGGTGCCGCCGCAACTGATGCGGAAGGCCTCGTAGACGTCTCGCCGGTAAGGGATCTCCAGGATCGCTACTTCATAGGGCGTGAGCCGGCCCTCTTCGAGTTTCTGGAGATATTCCCACGTGTGAACCCGGGCGAGGTCCTCTAAGGGCAGGGGGGCCGGCTCGACGGCCTCCAGGAGCGGCCCCAGGACGTCGTCCTGCCGAAGGGTCTGCCAGACACGGTCGTACTTCTCGACGGGGAAGACGTGGGGCCCGTAATCAACCCGGTACTTCGGGCTATAGGCGACCGGAAAAGGCCGCGGCGGTGGTTCCCACGTACGGGTCTCAGCCATCGATACGCTCCATGGATGGGCAGATAGGCAGGTCGGCAGGTGGGGAGGGATACCCGTACGGGTAGCTTCCTCAGCCCAAATAATGGCCCGTCACGGCGGAACGGAGGGGCCCATCGTCCCGACGAGGGCGGCCCCCTGGCCGGTCGGGCGGGGCTCTGTCTTCGGCGAAGGGTCTCAGCCTGGGCCTTCAGACGGCCGTCACCCCCCGTATCCGCAGGACAGAGGTCACCCCCCTCCCTCTCGGGCCGCCCCAGGGGATAGCCCCGACCTGCCCATCTGCCTCACAGTAAGGCGTCCCACGTGCCGTCCCGAAGCCAACGGGCGGCGTCTACGGCGTGGTACGTCAGGACGACGTCGGCCCCGGCCCGGTGGATGGCCGTCAGGATTTCCAAGACAGCCCGGCTCTCGTCGATCCAGCCCTGGGCGGCCGCCGCCTTGACCATGGCGTACTCGCCCGAAACGTTATAGGCCGCCACCGGCAGGGGCCACCGCTCCCGGACGGCGGCGATGACGTCCAGGTACGCCAGGGCCGGCTTGACCATCACGATGTCGGCCCCCTCCTCGACGTCGAGGGCGACCTCATGGAGGGCCTCCCGTCGATGGAAGGGCATCTGGTAGGCCCGCCGGTCGCCAAAAGCCGGCGCCGAGTCGGCGGCTTCCCGGAAAGGACCGTAGAAGCACGAGGCGAACTTGGCCGCATAGGCCAGGATGGGCGTCTCGGTGAAACCTTGCTCGTCCAGGGCTCGTCGAATGGCCTGGACCTGGCCGTCCATCATGGCCGAGGGTGCCACGACGTCGGCCCCGGCGGCGGCCAGCGAAACAGCCGTCCGGCCCAGGAGGTCCAGGGTCGCATCGTTATCGACCCGGCCGTCCCGGATGACGCCGCAGTGGCCGTGGGACGTGTACTCGCAGAGGCACACGTCGGCCAAGACGAGAATACCTGAGCCATATCGGCGGCGAAGCTCCCGGATGGCCGTCTGGACGATACCGTCCTCGGCATAGGCCCCCGAGCCGACCTCGTCTTTGGCGTCCGGAAGGCCGAACAGGATAAACGCCCGCACGCCGACCTCCAGGGCCTGGTCGACCGGCTCGCCAAGTCGGTCGACCGTCCAGCGAAACTGGCCCGGCATGGA
>JAUQPV010000006.1 GCA_030550225.1 Acidobacteriota bacterium
TTGGGGTCTTCCTTGCCGTGAATGATCAGGACGGGCGTTTGGACGTTCTTGACATACAGGGCTGGGGAGTGCTTCAGGTAGGTCTCCAGGTCGTTCCAGTAGTAATCGCCCAGGTAGTCCGGTTCCCAGCTCGGGAGGTAAGAATTGCTGAAGTCAGTGATGAGGTTGAAGATGCCGAACATCGAGACGGCCGCCTTGAAACGGTTCGTCTGCGTGATGGCCCAGTTGGTCATATAGCCGCCGTAGCTCCCCCCGAAGATGCCCATCCGTTCGGGGTCGGCCCAGCCCTGGGCGACGACGTAGTCGACGCCGGCCATGATGTCTTGGAAATCGCCGCCGCCGAGGTCCTTGAAGTTGGCGAGGGCGAAGGCATGGCCGTAGCCGGAGCTTCCCCGGAAGTTGGGAGCCAGGACGGCGTAGCCGTGGGCGGCGAAGAACTGAAAGTAGAGGTACTGCCGAAGGGTATTGGCGACCCGGGCGTTGGGCCCCCCGTGGACGGCGACGAGCAGGGGCGGCTTCTGGCCCGGCGGCGGGGGCGTGAGGGGTTCGACAAAGATGCCCTCGACGGTCTTTCCGTCCCGGCTCGTCCAACGAATGACCCGCTGGGGGGCCAGGGCGTAATTGCGGAATTCCGGATTTAGGTCCGTCAGCCGCCGGGGTTCGCCTTTCGCTGAAAGGACCCATATGTCGGGAAGCGTCTCCGCGTTCTCCCAGACGGCGACCCAGGGGTCCGGCTTCGTCGGTACGACGTCGAAGGCCTGCACGACCCGTTGGTCCCCCAGGAGGATCCCGTAGGACGAGACGCCTGGTCGGACTTCAAAGATCCACTCCCAGACGCCCTTTTCGGCCTGGACGGCCAGTCGGTCATCGGGGAGCCATCGGAAGTCTCGGGCCTCGGCGTCGGTGACGGCACTGACGAACTGCCACTGCTCCCGGGGGACGGGTCGGTCCAGACGCGCCCAATCCGCCGTTAGGACGACGACGTCGGTCCGGGCGTAGCTATACTTGGGGTCCCACAGGGCCAGAAAGGCCAGCTTCGTGCCGTCGGGGGAGAAGCGGGGGCGGAGCTCAAAACCCGGCGCGTCCGTCAGGGGACGGGCCGTCCCGGCAGGGATGTCCAGGACCCAGAGGTCAAACTTCATGGCGTCGTCGGGCTTGCCCGTATAGTTGGTCGCGAATACGAGCCAGGGCGCCCGGGGGTGGACGTCAAAGTCCTCGATACCGAAGTCGCCGACATAGAGCCATTCCGGCGTCGGCCGGGGCGAAGCTTCCTCGAGGGTCACCCGGACGAAGGCGCGGGGGTACTTCTCCCGGTCGACGACCTCCTCGTCGAGCTTCCGCTTCTTCCGGTACCGCTCGTACTCCTTTTCGGCAGCCGGCTTCGGATACTCCGTCAGGACGATGAGGGCCCGGCCGTCGGGGGTCCACCGGAAGACCCGGGCCCCCCGAGGGAGGTCCGTCACCGGCTGGGGTAAGCCCCCGTCAGTCCGCCAGACCCATACCTGGGGGAACGTCTCCTTCTCGTCCTTTGCCTCGTCCTCGGGTTCGGCCCAGCCGGCCCGGTCCGTGATGAAGGCCAGGACCCGGCCGTCGGGACGCCACTGGAGATGCCGGATGTCCTTTCCAGGCGGGAGGAGCAGACGAGACGTCCCGTCAGAGACGCTCCAGAGGCGGAGCTCATAGCGGTAGCGGCTCTTGTCCCAGTCCGTCGTCCGGACGACGACGGCGACATACTTGGTATCCGGCGATAGGGCGATCTCGGTCGGCAGGTTCCAGGACAGGATCGTCTTCATGTCCAGAGGCTTTTTCCCGGACATGGGCGCCGCTCCGAAACTGGACATTCCACTTAGGGTCCCTACAAGCAACAAAGCCCCCCACAGGGGCCTGGGCCAGTGACAGACCGTAGGCATCGATCGGCCTCGACGTACGGTCAGGGATGCTTCTTGGCTGGGATTCTTCTTGGCAGGGGAAGGGAATCGATGTATGATTCGGATAAGAAAGATAGGCTCTGGAGGAAAGCGATGCCAGTCATCACGATCCCGAAGGCTCTTCGAGACCGACTGGGAGACGAAGGCTCGGACGCTTTAGTAGACCTCATGAATGCGGTCATCGACCAGACACGGACCGATACATGGGCCCTGATCGGGGAACGATTTGAACGTCGCCTTACCGAGGAGTTCAGCAAGGTGAACGAGCGCTTCACGTCCCTGGAGCAGACCTTCGAACGACGCCTGGCTGAGGAAATCAGCAAGGTCAACGAGCGCTTCACGTCCCTGGAGCAGACCTTCGAACGACGCCTGGCCGAGGAAATCAGCAAGGTCAACGAGCGCTTCACGTCCCTGGAGCAGACCTTCGAACGACGCCTGGCCGAGGAAATCAGCAAGATCAACGAGCGCATCACGTCCCTGGAGCAGACCTTCGAACGACGCCTGGCCGAAGAGATTGCTAAGGTCCACGAGCGGATTACCCAGGAGACTGCTAAGCTCCGCCAGGAGATCGCCGAGCTAAAGGCGGATCTTATCCGCTGGATGTTTATCTTCTGGGCCGGCCAGTTAGTCGCCATACTGGGGATTCTCCTTGCCTTTTTTAGGAAGTAGTACTGGAAACAGAGGACGGGCCTCGGGGAGCAGGGTCGAGACTTCCTGGGCTCCGTCCTGCATCCGACGTCCATGCCGAGGGACTGCCGATGCGGATCGTCATGACCCCTGAGGACATGAGTCGGACGTTGAGTCGGATGGCCCATGAGATTGCTGAGAAGTTTAACCGGGAGATCGCCCAGGCCGTCATGGTCGGCATCCGGACCCGGGGTCTTCCTTTGGCCCAGCGGCTCCAGGCCCTCCTTCGGGACGTCACTGGCGTGACCCTCCCTCTGGGCGTCTTGGACATCACGCTCTACCGGGACGACTTGACCCAAATCGGACCGGCCCCCCTCGTCCGTAAGACGGAACTCCCCTTTCGAGTCACGGACCGCCCCGTCTTTCTTATCGATGACGTCCTGTTCACGGGTCGGACCATTCGGGCGGCCCTGGATGAGCTCGTCGACTACGGCCGGCCCCGGACGGTCCGACTATTTGTCCTCATCGACCGAGACCATCGGGAGTTACCCATTCAAGCGGACGTCGTCGGCCAGTTTGTGGCGACCGAACTCGACGAAATCGTTCACGTCCTCCTTCGGGAAACCGACGGCCGGGACGGCGTCGTCGTCACCCGGCGGACCGAACCCCTGGACCTCGAGGCCCTGGTATGACGGGTAGGACCGAACCGACCTTGGACATGACGAGCCCAGGCCAATGGCATCGGCGGCATCTGCTGGCTATCGAGCCCCTGAGCCGGGAGGAGATTCTCACGGTCTTGGACGTCGCCGCCGCCATGAAGGAAATCTCTCAGCGGGACGTCAAGAAGGTCCCGGCCCTCCGGGGCAAGACGGTCGTCCTCCTGTTTTTCGAGCCATCGACCCGGACCCGGACGTCTTTCGAGATCGCCGCCAAGCGTCTGAGCGCCGATACCGTCAGCTTCTCCGTCTCGACCAGTAGCGTCTCCAAAGGCGAAACGTTTCTCGACACGGTCTTGAACATCCAGGCGATGGCACCCGACGCCATCGTCGTCCGGCATCGGAGCGCCGGCGCTCCCTACTTCATCACGAACTATATCGACGCCTGTGTCATCAACGCCGGCGACGGCAGTCACGAGCACCCGACCCAGGCCCTCCTGGACGCCATGACGGTCCGGGAGCGACTCGGCCGCTTGGACGGCTTGAAGGTCGCCATCGTCGGCGACATCCTCCACAGCCGGGTCGCCCGGTCCAACGTTTTCCTGTGGCACAAGATGGGGAGCGAGGTCTGGGTCTGCGGGCCGCCGACGCTCCTGCCGCCGGTATTCCGCCAGTGGCCTGTTCGCGTGACGTACCGTCTCGAGGAGGCCCTTGAGGGGGCCGACGTCATCATGGTCCTGCGCCTTCAGCTCGAACGCCACATCAGTCTGCGGTTTCCCTCCATTCGGGAGTACTTCCAGCGGTACGGCCTGACCCGGGAACGCCTGAAGTACGCCAAGGAGGGCGTCCTCATCATGCACCCGGGTCCGATGAACCGGGGCATCGAGATCGAAAGTGAGGTCGCCGACGGGCCTTACTCCGTTATCCTCTACCAGGTCGCCAATGGCATCGCCGTCCGGATGGCTGTCCTGTACCTCCTGCTGGGAGGAGCGACGGGATAATGCGAATTCGAGTGCCGAGCTATGGCTAACCGGCTTTTGATTCGCGGCGGCCGGGTCATCGACCCGGCCCAGGACCTGGACGACGTTCGGGACGTCCTCATCGAGGACGGCGTCATCCGAGAGGTCGCCCCACGGCTTCCGACCCCGCCCGAGACGACCGTCCTGGAGGCCCGAGGTCTTATCGTCGCCCCGGGTTTCATCGACATGCACGTCCACCTTCGGGAGCCGGGTGAAGAGGACAAGGAGACGATCGAAACGGGGACCCGAGCGGCGGCCGCCGGGGGCTTTACGGCCGTCGCCTGTATGGCGAACACGAATCCTGTCAATGACACGGCGGCCGTGACCCAGTGGATCCTCGAACGGGCTCGGGCCGTCGGCGTCGTCCGCGTCTATCCGGTCGCGGCCGTCACCCGAGGCCTGCAGGGACAGGAGTTGACCGAGATGGGCGAGCTGGCCGACGCCGGGGCCGTCGCCTTCAGCGACGACGGTCGGCCCATCCGTTCGGCCCAGGTCCTGCGGTGTGCCCTCGAATACAGCCGTATCACCGACCGGGTCGTCATCGACCACTGCGAGGACCCCGACCTGACGCAGGGCGGCGCCATGAATGAAGGCTACTACTCGTCGCTCCTGGGCCTGCCCGGCATGCCCCCCGAGGCTGAGGCCATCATCGTCGCCCGGGACATCTTTCTGGCCCGAAGGACGGAAGCGCCCGTTCATATCGCTCATGTGAGCACGCGGGCGGCCGTCGAGCTCGTCCGCTGGGCCAAGCAGAAGGGTCTCCCCGTGACCGCCGAGGCGACGCCCCATCACTTCACCCTGTCGGACCGGGCCGTCTATGAAAGGCCCTATGACACGAACCTCAAGATGAACCCGCCCCTGCGGACCGAGGACGACGTGGCGGCCGTCGTCGAGGGCTTGGCCGACGGGACGATCGACGCCATCGCCAGCGACCACGCTCCCCACCGCCTCGACGATAAGCGGGTCGAGTTCGACTTAGCCGCTTTTGGCGTCATCGGCCTCGAGACGGCTGTCGCCCTGGCCCTGGACCGGCTCGTGCATACCGGTCGGCTGAGCCTCCGCCGGATGGTCGAGCTCTTCACGGTCGGACCGGCCCGGGTCCTGCGGCTCCCGACCCCGACGGTCGCCCCGGGTCGGCCGGCCGACCTGACCCTGATCGACCCGGATCAGACGTGGACGTACCGGGTCGAGGCAAGCTTCTCCCGAAGCCGCAACAGCCCCTTTGACGGATGGACCTTCCGGGGTCGGGCCGTCCAGACGATCGTCGGCGGCCGGGTCGTCTTTGAGGCTCCCGCGCAACAAGAGGGTCGCCGGGGACGAAAATGACTTGGTGTTAGATGCTGGGTATTAGGTGACGGAGTTCCGCGGACGGAGGTCGACCCCAGGGACACGAGCCGCACCTGCCCGGTATGCGGGGAGAAGGACCTAAGGGGGCGGATGAAGCTCGAGTGTCCCTCGTGCGGGCTTTCGATGGACCGCCAGGTCCTGGCGCCTGGAACATCGCCAAGCGGGCCCAAATCCTCCCCGGGGGGCTGGGCCGGGCCGAGGAAGGCCGTGCCCTCAGTCCCCCCGGTGGGGGCAGGGGGTCATGGGTGCCCCCGGTCGCCCCCTTCCTGTCCCCTGGGCGAACGCTTTGGGGACACAGGGGGAAGCGCAGGCAACTGCGTAAGTCCTAAGGTGTTAAAAGACCCCAGACCCGTCGCGGAGGCTCAGTTTGCCTCGTCTTGGGACGAAGCATTCCGGTGACCCCGCGGGTTCATAATCCATGGCCCCTTTTACCCAACACCGAACACCGACTGCCCATCTGCCGACTGCCTATCTGCCCTTTGCACTTTGCGCTTCGGACGGAGGTGATGGATGCGAAGGGTACGAATGTCGTGGACGATCTCGAAAGTCTCTCTGCTCTTTGCTCTATTTGCTCTATGCCCTTTGCTCTTCATCACGGGCGCCGGGAGGTCCGGCGAATGGCGAACGGCGAATGGCTTCTTTGCCCTCCAGCCCTCGGACGTGGTCGCCCGAGACACCTGGCTACGACAGAAGATTGGGACCGGGGAGTTGAGACTCCTGAAGACGGAGACCTCGCTGAAAGGGCTTCGTCACGAACGCTTCCAACAGTACTATCAGGTTTACCCCGTCTTCGGGGCCCAGGTCCTCCGCCACTGGAAGGACGACCGCCTGGCCTGGATCAACGGCCGGTTCTTTGAGGCCCTCCGCCCTCATGTCGTCCTGCCGTCGGTTTCGGAAGCACAAGCTGTGACGGCCGTCGAGCGGGACCTCCAGGCGATCCGGCGGACCATCGTCCGGGGGAGTCTTCGGGTCGGCGTACCCGGTCGGGGGACCGTGACCGTCCCGAGGGACCCCCGCGTGACGTTGGTCGTCTTGCCGTGGCCCCTCGACGATCCCCAGCGTTTCTACCTGGCTTACCAGGTCGACGTGGTGACGGAGCGGTTCTGGGCCTACCGGTATTTTGTCGATGCGGCGACCGGCGAGGTCATCGGCCGGCTGGACCGGACCTACACGCAAGCCGGGGAGATCGGCTACGGTCAGGGCCAGTGGTATCCCCTGAAACTTTCCATCGTCCCCTTCGGCAGGGTCTTTGCCCTGGCCGACGTGTGGCGCCCCTCGAAGGGCACCCTGGGTGGCCCTTACGCTTTCATTACGTTCAACGACCGGAACGAGTGCTGCCCGGACGATTCGTGCCTCCAGGATGACCACGTGGGTCAGAGCCCGACCCGGCAATGGTCGGATACGGCCGAGGTGGACGCCCATGCCCGGGCCGGCTGGGTCGACGACTTTTACTTCCGAGTGTTCCAACGGAAGGGCCTCGACGGACAATGGATGCCCTCCATTCAGGTCGTCCACTTCTGCGAGGACTTTTTCAATGCTTTCTTTATGGACATAGCCTTTCCGGACTTTGGAATCATGGTCTACGGAGACGGGTTCCCCGGTCTCACCTACCCCCTTACGGCCGGTTTCGACGTCATTGTCCACGAATTCACGCACGGGGTGACGGCGGCTACGTCGAATTTAGTGTATTTCCGGGAGTCCGGGGCCCTGAACGAATCGTTCTCGGACGTCATGGCCGTGGTCGCCGAGTTCCTCTTCGAACCCCAGGGGAGCGGCTACGGGCAATCCGACTGGTTCATCGGGGAAGACATCTTTCGCGGCCCCCTCCCGCTCTGCGATAACCCAAGCGCCCGGGCGCTCCGGTCGTTTGCCGACCCCGAGGGCGGCGGCTGCGATTATCAGCCTTCCCACTATGCGAATCGCTACTTAGGAAGCGAGGACAATGGTGGGGTGCACATCAATTCGGGCATCCCGAATCACGCCTTCTACTTGCTATCGGTCGGCGGCCAACACCGACTGTCGAGGATGACCGTCCCGGCCATCGGGCGAGACAAGGCCGCGGCCATCTTCTACGTCGGTTTCACGCAATGCTTGACGCCGACATCCGTTTTTCGGGACGCCCGCTACTGCACGGCGGCGGCCGCTCGGGCCCTCTACGGGCCCACCGAAGAAGCGGCCGTCCATACGACGTGGGACGCCGTCGGCGTGCCCCGGTAAGGGCATAGGCGATGGACCATAGACCATGGATTACGGTAAGGAGGAGGTCATGATGCGGGATGCAGGATGCAGAGAATGGGGAAAGCCTTATTCCCTGTTCGCCATTCGCTGTTGGCTACTCTTCGCCCTTGGCTCTTTGCTCTTTGCCCTTGGCTCGGCGCAGGGAGCCGAATTCCGGCAGGTCGTCGTCACAGTGCCGACGGCGAACCTCCGGGCCGAGCCGTCCTCGGCGGCCGCCGTCGTCGCCCAAGTTCCCAAGGGCACCGTCCTGGAAGTCCTGGAAGAGCGGGGTCCGTGGCTGAAGGTCCAGTACCGACACCCCGAGAAGGGCCTCGTCCAGGGATATATCGCGGCCCGCCTCGTCGAACCCGTGACAGAAGGCGCCCCGCCGCCCCCAAAGCCGTCGGAAAAGCCCGCTGGGGAGCCACCCGTCCGACCGGCCCCGCCACCTCCCCCGCCGGCTCGACCGAAGCCTGCGGCCCGGCAGACGGCTGAGCGCTATTGGGAGTTGAAGATCCTCGGGGGCCTAAACCCCGGCGTCGCCGACGGCTACGATCAGACGGTCACGGACCAGCTCTCCATCTATGCCGAGCCCGCTCCCTTCGACGGCCGGTATCAGGCCAAGCTGGCGCCCGTCGTCGGCCTCGGCGTCGAGTACCGTCTGAAGCCCCGCCTCGGGGTCGGCCTGGAGGGTGACTTCATGCTGGGCAAGACGTCGGCCGACCTGACGGCCCAGGTCCCCCACCCCCTTTATTTCGGTGTCCTGCGGGAAACCCGGGCGAACGACGTCGGCGACTTCAGCTACCGGAAGTTTGGCGGAACTCTTTATGCCGCCTACTATCCAGGCGAGCCCACGGCGGGCCTGCGTTTCTCGGTCCTGGCTGGCATCGCCGTTCACGTCATGCAGTTCGAGTCCATCAGCGGTCTTACCATCCAAGAGGTCGGCTATCCTTACGACGATCCGCCGACCGTGGCCGGCGTGACCAAGGGATCGAAGTCAGGGATGGTCTTCGGGGGCGTCGTCGGCCTGGGGCTCCACTATCGATGGACGCGGTCCGTCACGATGGACGTCCAGCCGCGGGTCCTCTTTGAGACGGGTTCTCCCAAGGGGCCTCTCGGGGAAGAAATCCAGCCGAAGACGGTCAGCCTGCGGGTCGTCGCCGCCCTGCGGTTTCGGCCGTAGTGGGTACCGGGGCTGGGTCCTGGCCGACGGGTGAAGTGTAAAGTGCAAAGAGTATGGACTTGATGCCTTATGCTCTTTGCTCTTTTCTGGCACCTGGGACCAGCTTTTACGGGGCCAGCCATCCATGCATACGGGCGATGGCCGCGACGGCTTCCCCGATACGGGCCGGGTTGTCGACGACCGTCACGCCCGCTTCCTGAAGGGCTTGGACCTTCGTGGCGGCCGTACCCCGACCGCCCATGATGATGGCCCCGGCATGGCCCATCCGACGGCCCGGCGGCGCCGTCCGTCCGGCGACAAAGGCCACGACCGGCTTGGGAAAGCCGCTCTCCCGGATGTAAGCGGCCGCCTCCTCTTCCGCCGTCCCTCCGATCTCCCCGATCAGGACGACCATCCGCGTTTCGGGGTCGTCCCGAAAAAGCCGCAGGATATCGACAAAGGACGACCCGATGACGGGGTCCCCCCCGATGCCGACGCATGTACTCTGGCCCAATCCCCGCTGGGTGATCTGGAAGACGGCCTCGTAAGTTAGCGTCCCGCTCCGGGACACGACGCCGACAAAGCCTGGCCGATGGATGTGACCTGGCATGATCCCCAACTTCGCCTTGCCCGGCGAGATGACGCCCGGACAGTTGGGTCCGATCAGGCGGGCACCCCGTTGACGGACGAACTCGACGACCCTCAGCATGTCCAGGGGCGGAATACCCTCCGTGATGCAGACGATGACCCGAATGCCGGCGTCGGCCGCCTCCAAGATGGCATCCGCCGCATAGGGCGCCGGGACGAAGATCAGCGATGCGTTCGCCCCCTCCTTTCGGACGGCCTCCTCGACGGTGTCGAAGACGGGCACACCGTCCGTGTTCGGCAGGTCCCGCAAGACCTGGCCGCCCTTGCCGGGCGTCACGCCGGCGACGACTTTCGTCCCGTACCGAAGACACTGTTCTGTGTGGAATCGACCTTCTTTGCCGGTGATCCCCTGGACGACGACTCTCGTCGTTTCGTCGACCAAGATGCTCATGATAGCCCCTCGATCCTCGAGTCATAGACGACGGATAGGACCTCCGCGAATGGTAAACGGCGAATCGCGAATAGATCCCTATTTCCCTATCTGCCCACCCGCCTAAGACCGTTGCCTCCCCGCCAGCTCGACGACCTTCCGGGCCGCCTCCTCCATGTCGTAGGCGACCGTGAAGTTCAGGCCCGACTCGGCCAGAATCCGTCGGCCCTCCTCGACGTTCGTCCCCTCCAGGCGAATGACCATCGGGACCCGGACGCCGACCTCCCGGGCCGCCGTCACGATCCCCGTCGCCAGGCGGTCGCACCGGAGGATCCCGCCGAAGATGTTGATCAGGACGGCTTTGACCCGGGGGTCTGCCATCAGAATCCGAAACGCCTGGGCGACCTGCTCCGGGCTGGCGCCTCCGCCGACGTCCAGAAAGTTCGCCGGCCGACCGCCGGCCCACTGAATCATGTCCATCGTCGCCATCGCCAGACCGGCCCCGTTGACCATACAGCCGATGTCCCCGTCCAAGCGGATGTAGCTTAACCGGGCTTGGGTCGCCTCGACTTCCAGGGGGTCCTCTTCTCCGACGTCCCGCAAGGCCGCCAGGTCGGGATGACGGTACAGGGCGTTGTCGTCTAAGACGACCTTGGCGTCCAAGAGGAGCCAACGGTCGTCGGTCAAACGAACGAGGGGGTTGATCTCAACGAGCATGGCGTCGCACCGCCAGAAAGCCTCGACGAGGCCCTGCACGATGCGGCCGAACTCGGCCAAGAGGGGCCCTTGCAAGCCCATCCGGAGGCCGAGGCGCCGCGCCTGGTACGGATGGAGCCGGTCGAGGTCCCACAGGACTTCCCGAAAGATGGCCTCCGGCCGCTGAGCGGCCACCTCCTCGATGTCCATCCCGCCAGCCGGACTGGCTATCACGATGGGCTTCTGGAGGCTTCGGTCGATGAGGACGGCGACGTAATACTCGGCGGCGATGGAGACGGCTTCCTCGACGAGGACCCGCCGGACGAGCTTCCCCTCGGGTCCTGTCTGGGGCGTCACCAGGCGATGACCCAGGAGTTGGCGGGCGATGGTCTCGACGGCATCCAGCGTGTCGGCCCGGCGGATGCCGCCGGCCTTGCCCCGGCCACCGGCGTGGATCTGGGCTTTCACGACGAAGGCAGGGACGCCCTCAGCGGCGAGGCGTTCGGCGACGGTCCGGGCGGCCGGGGGGGATGCGGCGACGTCGCCCCTGGGGACAGGGAGGCCGAACCCCTTCAAAATCATTTTGGACTGGTATTCATGAATATTCATCCGTACCCCTCCGTCGGGGACCGGTTCGCCAGACGACCGAGGCCAGACGTGGCGCCCCTCTATGATACACCGGCCCGGCCGCACCCGTGAAATGGCCCCGGGGGTCTCAGTCGAGGTGGGGGCCGACCAAGTGACCGACGAGGGCCCCGACCAGCAGACCGGCCAGGATCGTCAGACTGTACCACCGCCGGGGGGCATGGAGTACGATGGGGACGAACTCGACAGTGACGACGTATAGGAGGGCCCCGCTCGAGAAGCCCAGGCCGGCGGCCGCCCAGGGTCGGAGGACGTCCATCATCCAGGCCCCGAGGACGGTCATGCCGCCCATCCCGAGGGCTCCCCACAGGGCCCGTCGGAAGGGCGCCCCCGTGGCGGTCATGACGGCCGCCAGGGTCAAGCCGTCCGGGAATTTGTGGACCAGGATGGCCAGGAAAGCGATCGTGCCTAAGTCCGTCTGGGTCCCGACGGCGCTCCCCAGGAGGGCCCCATCCATCAGAGAGTGCACGAGCAAGCCGACCAGGATCGTCGCCCCCCAGTGGGTATGACGGATCAGGTCATGGAGGTGCTGGCGGTCGGAGACCCATAGTTCGTGCTCCTCCACATGGTGGGTGTGGAGGAGGGAGGGGTCCAACCATCGTTGGAGGAAGAAGGTCAGGAAGAAGCCCGTCAGTAGGTACCGGAACCCGGTCTCGCCGGCCTCGTCCAGGAGGGTCGGCATGATTTCCAAGACCGTCAGGGACATCAGGAAGCCGGCGCTCAAGCCCAAGAGGGAATAGCGAACGTCATGGGAGACGCTTCGTACCCGCACGAAGACCAGGGCCCCCAGGACGTTCCCCAGGGCTGCCATTAGGGCGGGCACCCAAAGGGCCGCAGGCGCCATGAATCATCCCCCCTCGACCGAACCATCGAGTCCGGGAAATGCAGCTACGACGTGCTCTCCTCATCGGCCCGGAAAGATAGCGACGTTAGGGGCGAGACATGTTTCGCCCTCACTGTGGCGGATAGCTCATAGGAGATGGCTATGCGCCATGAGCCACGAGCGAATCACCCCTTCGCTCGGATCCGGGCGGCCGCCGCATGGGCCGGGAGGCCCTCGGCCTCGGCGAGCCGTTCGACGACCTCGGCGGCCGTGCCGACACCGACCGGATGGATGCGGATCCAAGAGAACCACCGTCCGAAGTCATAGACTCCCAGAGGGGAGGCGAAGCGGGCTGTCCCGGCCGTCGGCAGGACATGATTGGCACCGGCCCAGTAATCGCCGAAGACGACCGACGACAGGGAGCCGATAAAAACAGCACCGGCGTTACGGACTTGGCGGGCGACCTCCTCAGCCCGGTCGGTCATGACCTGCACGTGTTCCGGGGCGACCCGGTTGGCCCACTCGACCATGGCGGCCCGGTCGTCAAAGACGACGATCCCCCCGCGGGCCAGGGCGGCCTCGATAGTCGTCCGGGTCGATAGGGTTTCGACCTGCCGGGCGACCTCGGCGGCGATGGCCTCGGCATGGGTCATCGACGTCGTAAAACAGAGAACGCAGGCGTGCTCATCGTGTTCAGCCTGGGAGAGGAGGTCCGCAGCGACCCATTCGGGCCGAGCGGTCTCGTCGCATATCACGAGAAGCTCCGTCGGACCGGCGATGGCGTCGATGTCGACCTGTCCGTACACGAGCCGCTTGGCGATGGCGACGTAGACGTTCCCTGGTCCGACGATCTTATTGACCCGGGGAATCGTGGCCGTCCCGTAAGCCATGGCGGCGATAGCGACAGCTCCGCCGACCAGGTAGACTTCCTCGACGTCGGCCAGCCGAAGAGCGGCGGCCAGGACGGGTTGTTCAAAAAACCGCCGTGGCGGCGTACAGACGACGATGCGGGGCACGCCGGCCACTCGCGCCGGGAGGGTCGTCATGAGGACCGTCGAGGGATAAGCGGCCCGGCCGCCGGGGACATACACGCCGACGACGTCCAGGGGTCGAAACCGGAGTCCAACCCAAGCCCGTCCGTCGTCCCAGTCCCAAGACGCCAGACGGTGTTGCTCGTGAAACCGTCGGATGCGGCCGGCGGCCTGCTGGAGGGCCGCCACGACGTCCTGAGGCGCCTGGTCGGCCAAGCGTTGAAGTTCGGTCGGCGGCACCCGGAGGCCCTCTGGGGTCAGGTCGACGCCATCGAATTCCCGGACGTAGCGCAGGACGGCGGCGTCGCCTTCCCGGCGGACGTCTTCGATGATCTGGGCGACCCGTCGGGTCCATTCGGCTGGGAGCGAGACCTGCCGCCGTTCGACGGTCTCCAAGAAGGCCTGACTTTCAGGAGACGGAAACTGCCAGATCCGAAGCATCGGCCAAACACTCTATGCACAGGACATAGCCGTTCGGCCCGTGAAAATCCCGACGGGATCGGCTTTTCCGACCCTTCGGGGAGGACGGTTTTTCAAGCCAAGGGCAGTTCGGCCGTCACGAAAGGCAAAGGGCAAAGAGTATTTGCTCCATGCTCTTTGCTTTATCTATCGGCGGACCGGCCTATCGGCCGCCAGACATCATCCCTTCGTCCCTTCGCTACGGTCATAGCTCATAGACCATAAGCCATCCGCTATGAGCCATGAACCGACAGGACCGTTCAGTTCAAGAGAATCCGGATGGACCGACTTTCTCCATGGCCCGGGAAAGACGATCTTTCAAACACCCACAGGGCAGACGCCCCGACCGCAGGACGGCACCGGAAGGGGTATCGCCGACTATCGGCGGACCCGCTTGGCCTTCTTTTCTAAGCGCTTCTGGCGTTCCGAGATACGGACTTCCTCGGACCCGACGAAGCAGATAATAGCCAACTCAGCCCCGTCGCCGACCCGGAACTTACCGGTCTTGACGATTCGGGTGTACCCACCGGGTCGATCGGCGAATCGAGGCAGGATATCCCGAACGAGCCGTTTCATGGCCGCCTTATGGTGGAGGAACCGCCAAATGCGTCGGTATACGGCCGTTTTCCGGGCCTCGTCGGCGCCCTGGAGGGTCGAGCGGGCCGCCGTGACCAAGCGCTCGACGTATCGGGCCAGTTCCTTCGCCTTCGGGAGGGTCGTCTGGATCTTCTCGTGGAGCAAGAGGGAGATGGCGAGATTCCGCATGATGGCCCGGTGATGCTCGCTATCGGCTCCAAAACGTCGAACGACACGACGATGCCGCATGACATCCGCTCCTGATTCGGCAGTTCGGCAGTTCCGGCGATAGGACCCGGACACCCCAAGGGTCGGACTTTACTTGCCTCGTAAAGAGAGGCCGAACTTCTGCAAGGCCTGTTGGATTTCCTCGATGGACTTCGGACCTACGTTGGGAAGGTCTTGAAGCTCCCCGGCCGACATCTGGACGAGTTCGGCCACACGCCGGATGCGGTTGTTATACAGTGTACGGATAATCTTATTCGGCAAGCCCAAATCGGCCACGTCCCGCTGGAGGATTTCCGCCGCCGACTCGGGCGTGGCCGCTTCCTCGACGGCTGCCTCGCCCGTCGCAGTAGCCGCCGCGACCACCTCCGGCTCACTGACGTTCAGGAAAAGCTGGGCATGGCGAATCCAGAGCTCCGTCGCCTGCCGTAGGGTCTCGACGGGCGTGACGGTCCCGTTGGTCCAAATCTCCAGGATCAAACGGTCGTAATCCGTACGTTGACCCACGCGGGTCGGTTCCACGTGGAAATTGACCTTACGGACGGGCGAGTGGATCGAGGAGACGGGGATAAAGCCCCGGGGAAGGCTGGGCGTCTGATTCCGCTCGGCGGGTACGAATCCTCGACCCTTCTTGACGATCATCTCCAATTCGATATAGCCGTCCCCGCCGATCGTGCAGATGTAATGGTCGGGTTCGAGGATCTCGACCTCGGCGTCGTGTTCGATGTCCCGGGCGTAGACGGGACCCTTGCGGTCGGCCCGCAGGTACAGACGCTTGGGCTTGTCCGTCAGGAGGCGGACGACCAAGTGCCGGAGGTTCAAGAGGATCTCGTAGACGTCTTCGACGACACCGGGGATAGAGGCGTACTCATGGAGGTTTTCATTGACCCGGACGGCCACGACGGCGGCGCCCTCGATAGAAGACAGCAAGATGCGGCGGAGGGCGTTGCCGACCGTGATTCCGTAGCCTCGCTCAAAAGGAGCCGCCGTGAAACGGCCGAAATACCGGCTGTAGGTGTGCGGCTCGACCTCCACGACCTCCGGCATGAGGAATTCTTCTGTCTGAATCATACAGGTCCTCCGGTGATATTTAGGATTTGGCCGGGCCCCACTCCTGGATGCCGTCATGGCGTAACGGCGTCGAGAAGGAAGCGGTCACTGAAGTAGACCCACGACCGACCCACCCTCGGCTCCAGCGATGGTGTCTCCGGGTCCTCACGGGGCTCCTTAACAGAAGCTACTTGGAGTAAAGCTCGACGATCATGTGCTCCTGAACCGTGAAATCGATATCCTCCCGACGAGGCTCGGCGACGACACGGACCCGGCCCTCTTCTCGATGGGCTGAGAGCCATGCCGGCACGGGCCGATGGGAAGCCGCAAATTCGATGGCCTGCTGGACCATCGGATTCTGACGGGCCGCCTCGGTCAGTTGAATTTCCTGCCCGACGGCGACCTCGTAAGACGGGATGTCGACCTTCCGACCGTCGACAAGGACATGGCCATGACGGACGAGTTGACGGGCATGGGCCCGGGAATGGGCCAGGCCCGCTCGGTAAATCACATTGTCCAGACGTTTCTCCAGAAGCCGCAAGAGGTTCTCCCCTGTCGGACCCCGGAGACGGAGGGCTCGCTCAAAATAAAGCTCGAACTGGCGTTCCAGGACGCCGTAAATCCGCTTGACTTTCTGCTTCTCCCGAAGCTGCATGCCGTAAGGGGTCAGCCGGGGATGCCGGGTCCGGCCGTGCATCCCAGGCGGATAGTTCTTCCGCTCTAAGGGGCATTTCGTATAACACTTCATGCCCTTCAAGAAGAGCTTCATGCCCTCGCGACGGCACAATCGACATCGAGGTCCTGTATAACGTGCCACCGTCGTCTCTCCGATTCAGGTTATGGGTCCCAAGTGTCCCGTCCCAGGACAGTCCCGGGGGTCCGGGGTCTGAAGTCTGGAGTCCTCGGTCCCTTACCTGGGACCCGGCATCGGCCACCCAGGTTTTCCATCACACCCGGCGGCGCTTTGGGGGACGACAGCCATTGTGGGGGATCGGCGTGACGTCCTTGATCGACCGGATCTCCAGGCCTGCTGTCTGTAAAGCCCGGACCGCCGATTCCCGGCCGCTCCCGGGGCCTTTGACCCGCACGTGGACGGCTTTCACGCCAAAGCGGAGGGCCTCCTGCGCCGCCTTCAGGGCGGCCTGCTGAGCCGCATAGGGTGTCCCCTTCCGAGAGCCCTTGAACCCGATGGTCCCACCCGAGGCCCACGTGATCGTGTTCCCTTCCAGGTCCGTCAACGTCACGATCGTGTTGTTAAAGGTCGAGTAAATGTGAGCAATGGCCTCGGTCACGTGAACCTTCTTTTTCTTCTTCCGAGGGGCCGGCTTGGCCATACAGTGTCCTCCCGCCAACGGCAGTCGGGCAATTCGGGAATTCGGCCTTCCGGTAGGAAGGCAAGTGGCACAAAGTAATCAAGCAAGGTCGTCGAAGCTCCCGTTCAGGCGGTGTCTCGAAGGCCCCCGACCCAATGGCCGAACTCCCGGACGGCCGGATTACCCAATGGCCGACATTACTTACGGACCTTCTTTTTCTTGATAGCGATCTGTCGGCCTCGAGGACCCTTACGGGTGCGGGCGTTTGTGCGCGTCCGCTGACCTCGCACGGGGAGGCCCTTGACATGACGGATTCCACGGTAACAGCCGATATCGATCAGGCGCCGGATGTTCGCCTGAACTTCCTTCCGAAGCTCGCCCTCGACCTTGTATTGAGTCTCGATAATGTGACGAATACGGTTGATTTCGTCTTCATGCAAATCCTTGAGCTTCCGGTAGACGTCCACGCCGGCCTGCTGGCATATCTTCAAAGCACTGGACCGGCCGATCCCATAAATATAAGTCAGGGCCACGAAGGTCGGCTTGGACGCCGGCAGGTCGACGCCCGCGATCCGGACCATGTCGGACCTCCCCTATCCTTGACGCTGTTTGTGTTTTGGATTCTCGCAGATCACCCGGACCCGGCCCTTCCGGCGGATGACCCGGCACTTATTACAAATACGTTTTACCGATGCCCGGACTTTCATAGGATGGCTCCTTGGAGAAGCTTAGCAGGCTCGCCGGGTGGACGCGGTACGATGAAATCCGGCTTATATTATAGGGCGCTCCCCTCCGGCGGGCAACGACTCGCACGGCGGGCCGACCCCAGGGCGGTAGGGGGATTCAAGGCGGACCGCTACTTATAGCGGTACACGATGCGGCCCCGGGTCAAGTCGTAAGGCGAAAGCTCGACCCGCACGCGATCACCGGGCACGATCTGAATGAAATGCTTCCGCATCCGGCCTGACACATGGGCCAGGACGACCAAGTCCTGGCCCTCGATCTTTACGCGAAACATGGCGTTGGGCAGGCTTTCGAGGACGACGCCCTCGACCTCGATGGCTTCTTCTTTCTGGGCCATAGGACGGGCTATCCTCCGGAAAGGCCACGAGGGTCAGGTATGGAGTGTTCGACGTTTAGGGATTGGGGCTGGGATCGGGCTTTTCCCAGAACCCCTGAGAACCCGACACCAGCGCCTAATACCCCAGGATCTCATCTCCCTCGTCCTCATCGGGGTTGGTCAAGATCCAAGGCCCCCGATCCGTGATGGCGACCGTATGCTCAAAATGAGCGGCGAAACTCCCGTCTCGGGTCACGACCGTCCAACCGTCGGGGAGGACCTCCGTCTCGCCCGAACCCGTCACGACCATCGGCTCGATGGCGATCACCAGGCCCGGTCGGAGGCGCAGGCCCTGATGCGGGACCCCGTAATTGGGTACGACCGGGTCTTCATGGAGGTGCCGCCCGACCCCGTGACCGACGTATTCTCGAATGACCCGAAGGCCGTTCTCGTGTTCGACCCACGTCTCGATGGCATGACCGATGGCACCGATATGATGACCGGGCCGGGCTTGGGCGATCCCCCGCGCGAGGGCCTCCCGGGTGACGGCGATTAGACGGGCATGAACCGGATCGACCGACCCGACAGGAAAAGTCGCGGCCGCATCGCCCACGTAGCCGTCCCAACGGACCCCGACGTCGATACTGACGATGTCCCCCTCTCGGAGACGCCGCTTCCGGTTGGGAAGCCCGTGGACAACTTCCTCGTTGATCGAGACGCAGATATGGCCCGGGAAGGGGGTGTCGGCAAAGTCCGGCTGGTACCCCCGAAATACCGTCTCGGCCCCATGTTCCCGGAGAAAGGCGTCGGCCAGCTCGTCCAGCTCATACACGGGGAGACCCGGCTGGACGGCGGCCCCCAAGAGGCGCAAGAGCTGCCCCGTCAGCCGGCCGGCTTCCCGAAGCCGGCGAAGCTCCTCCGGGGTCTTGAGGGTAATCCGACCTGTCCGTCGGCTCAACCAGTGCCGTGCCCACTGGACTAAGTACTCCATCTCTTCGATCCTGCCCGCACCGGTGATCCCCATGCGCCGTTGATACGTCCACCCGTAGAGTATAGAGCAAAGGGCAAAGAGCATAGAGCAAGGGTATAGGGCAAAGGAGGTGCTCTGTTCTCTATGCCCTGTGCTCTTTGCCCTATGCCTTCATCCGCCCCGGGTCAGCCATTGCCGGACATATCCGGCCAGGCATTCAAAAATTTTGTCCTCCGACCGGTCGGCGTCGAGTCGGACGAGCCGATCCCGGGTCTCATAGTACTGAACCAGGGGGGCTGTCTGCTCCCAGTAGACCTGAAAGCGTTTTTGGATGACCGCCTCCGTGTCGTCGGTCCGTTGGATCAAGGGCGTCCCGCACGCCTCACAGCGCCCGTCGGGTGGAATCCGGTCCACGTTGTAAACTCGCTCGCATCGAGGGCATATTCGCCGCCCCGTCAAGCGCCGGACCGCCACCGCCTCCGGAAGGTCCAACAGTACACACCATAGCCGTTCGGTCTCCCCACGGCGGGCCAGGTAGTCCTCTAATTGTTCGGCCTGGACGAGGTTTCGGGGATAGCCGTCTAAGACGACGCCCTCGTGGGTCCCGGCGGCTTGGTCCAGATAATGGGAGACGACCTCCAGGACCGTCGCATCGTCGACGAGTCGACCGGCCTCGAGGACTGGCCGGACTCGCGCCGCCAAGGGGTGCGTTTCCCGGGCGATCCGGCGGAGCAGGTCCCCCGTGGCGACCCGGAAGAGGCCAAAGGCCTCACAGAGACGATGGGCCTGCGTACCCTTGCCGGCCCCCGGCGGACCCAGTAGGACGAGATACAGCCGCATGGACGCTCCCATTTCGGCAGTTCGGGAGTTCGGCAATCCGGCAGTTCGGGAATTCGGCAGATGGGCAGATAGGTGAAGGTGGCTATCCGTTAGGATGACCTATCTGCCCGATTGCCCAGATCCCCAATTCCCGAATTTCCGAATTGCCGTCTAAAAGTACCGCCGGCCTCGGATCCGGCCCCGCTTGAGGAGGCCCTCGTAGTGGCGCATCGTCAACTGGGCCTCCATCTGTTGAAGGGTGTCGAGGGCCACGCCGATGACGATCAACAGGGACGTCCCGCCGAAGTAGAAGGGTACGTTTAGGCCATTCTTAATAAAGTTAGGCAAAAAATTGTCAAAGAACACACCGACAGCCCCCGGTAGATGGTGAAGATGGATGCCCGTGATCAGGATCTCCGGCAAGATGGCGATGATCACCAGGTAGACGGCCCCGACCAGGGTCAATCGCGACAGGACCTGATCGATGTATTCGGCCGTCGGCCGACCCGGTCGGACGCCCGGGATGAAGGCCCCGTACTTCCGGATGTCCTCGGCGACGTTGGTCGGGTTGAAGATGACGGCCGTGTAGAAGTACTGGAAGAACACGATGCCGACGGCGTATAGGAGCGTGTATAGGGGCTCTCCGAAGCTCAGGGCGTCGATGACGCTCTTCAGGACCCGGCTCTGAGGGGCAAAGAGGGCCAGCGTCTGGGGGAAGGTCACGATAGAGATGGCAAAGATGATGGGGATCACGCCGCCGGGGTTGAGCTTCAGGGGCAAGTGGGTCGCCACGCTGCTATAAACCCTCCGGCCGACGACCCGCTTGGGGTACTGGATCGGAATCCGGCGCTGGGCCTGCTCGAACCAGATGATGAAGGCCACGACGGCGACCATCAAGAAGGCCAGGGGGATCAGGGTTAGGACCGAAATCTGGCCTGCCCGCAGGCCCTCGACGGTCCGGAGGATGGCTCGCGGGAAGTCGACGGCGATGCCGGCGAAGATGATCAGGGAGATGCCGTTCCCGATGCCCTTCTCGGTGATCTGTTCCCCAAGCCACATGACGAAGATCGTCCCGGCCGTCAGGGTGATGAGGGTCAGCGACCGAAAGCCCCAGCCCGGGTGTTGGACGACACCCGGGATGTTCTCGATGGAAAGGGCGATCCCGTAGGACTGAATCAGGCTCAGGAGGACCGTCAGATACCGCGTGTACTCGGTGATCTTGCGGCGGCCCAGCTCTCCTTCCTTCACGAGCTGTTCCAGACGGGGGACGACGACCGTCAGGAGCTGGAGGACGATGGAAGCCGTGATGTAAGGCATGATGCCCAAGGCGAAGACCGTCATCCGCTCGAAGGCCCCGCCGGTGAACAGGTCGATGATGCCAAAGATCGTACCCCGTTGGGTCCGGAAGAACTCTTCCAGGGCCTTCGGGTCGATGCCCGGGATGGGGACGACGGCGCCGAGCCGATAGATGGCCAGGAACCCCAGGGTGAACAAGACCCGCCGCCGTAAGTCTGGGACCCGAAAGATGTTGGCCAGACGTTCCAGTTGCTCGATCATGCCGACCATACCTCCGCCCGACCGCCGGCCCGTTGGATCTTCTCGACGGCCGACCGGCTGAATCGGTGGGCCTGGACGATCAGGGGTTTCGTCAGTTCGCCGCGGCCCAGGACCTTGACGCCGTCGCCGATGGTCCGGATGAGGCCCTTTTCCAAGAGGCTCATCGGGGTGACGGTCGCGCCGGCCTCGAAGTGTCGGTCCAACTGGTCCAGGTTCACGATCGCGAAGGCACGCTTGAAGGGATTGCGGAATCCCCGCTTGGGCAGGCGCCGATGGAGGGGCATCTGGCCGCCTTCGAAGCCCACGTACATAGAATAGCCCGACCGCTGACCCTGGCCCTTATGGCCCCGGGTGGACGTCTTCCCCATCCCTGAGCCGGGCCCCCGCCCGACTCGCTTGGGGGCCGTCTTCGCGCCAGGTGCCGGTCGCAAGTGATGGACCCCGATCATGATGACGCCTCCGACGTATGGGACGACGGTGCCGACGGCGGCGGGACGGGCTCGACCCGGACGAGGTGCTGGACCTTTCGAATCATTCCCCACAGGGTCGGTGTCACCGGGAGGACCCGTTCGTAACCGGGTCGTCCGAGACCCAGGCTCTTGAGGATGCGGCGGTGTTTCTCCGGCCGTCCGACACCGCTTCGTACCTGAACGACTCGAATCCACTTCTCCTCAGCCATGGTCGCCCTCCTGCCGCCGGCCCGCCCTGCCCGGTCAAGCTCCTGGAGCGGTCCGCACGCGATAGATTTGAGAGACCTCTTTACCCCGGAGGCGGGCGATCTGTTCCGGCGAGCGCAGCTGCTGTAAAGCGTGGAAGGTCGCCCGGACGACGGCAAAGGGGTTATTCGACCGCAAGCTCTTGGTCAGGACGTCCCGAATGCCGGCCAGTTCCATGACGGCCCGGACAGGTCCCCCGGCGATGACACCCGTGCCTCGCGAGGCCGGCCGCAGGATGACGAGGCCGGCGTCGTGACGGCCGATGACCTCATGGGGGATCGTCGTGTCCACGAGGGGGACCTCGATGAGATTCTTCCGGGCCCGTTTGATGGCCTTCTGGATGGCCATCGGGACCTCGCGAGCCTTCCCCTTGCCGTATCCGACGTGGCCGTTCTCGTCCCCGATGACGACCAAGGCCATAAAGCGTAGGCGCTTGCCTCCGGCCACGACCTTCGTGACCCGGTTGACGAAGATGACTCGATCCTTCAGCTCCCCGACAGGACGTGTGAACTTCTGCATATCATCCCTCGTGCTCAATGCTCTAAGCGTCGGGTGTCCGGTCCTTTTTCAAGCACCCAACATCCAGCACCCAAGACCTCACACCCATTAGATTTGGATGCCCTTAGCTCGTAAGCCTTCACAGACGGCTCGGACCTGGCCATGGAACTTGAAACCGGCCCGGTCGAAGACAGCCCGCTGGATGCCCCGAGCCGCCAGTCGTTCGGCCAGGAGTTCGCCGACTCGACGGGCCAGCTCGACGGTCGCATTACGGCGACCCTCGGCCCGAAAGATCTTCTCCAGGGTCGAGGCGGCCGCCAGCGTATGGCCCCGTTCGTCGTCGATGGCCTGGGCGTATATGTGACGGAGGCTCCGAAAGACGGCGATGCGGGGCCGTTCGGCCGTACCCCGGATCTTCTTTCGAATTCGCCGGTGACGTCGCCATCGACGCTCCTGCCGTGTACGGTACCGAGGCATGCCAGCTCTCCAAGTGTCGGTATTCGGGAAGGGGTGTCAGGTGCTGGATGTTAGGTCTTTTTCCTAAGAACCTAACACCTAACACCTCAATACCCAAAGACTACTTCTTGGCCGCCGATTTGCCCGGCTTCAGACGCCACGGTTCGTCTACGTACTTAATCCCCTTCGCCTTATAGGTCATCGGGGGCCGGATGCTCCGGATCGTCGCGGCGTACTGGCCCAGGACGTACTTGTCGGGCCCCCGTAAGGTAAACCGGTTTTTGTTTTTGGGGTCAAACTCGACCTCAATGCCTGGCGGGATGGGGACCTCGACGGGATGGGAGTATCCCACGTAAAAGACCAGCGCATTCCCCTTTTTTTCCACACGATAGCCCGTGCCCACGACCTCCATCCCGATACTGAAGCCTTCGGTCACGCCCCGGACGGCGTTGGCGGCCAAGGCCCGATAGAGGCCGTGCAGAGCCTTTTGGGTCTTCGAGTCGTCCCTTCGGAAGGCGATCAGGCGACCGTCTTCGATGCGAAATTGGATTCCGTGCCCGTAGGAGACCTCGACCCGTCCCTTGGGACCCTGCACGACGAGTCGGGTTGGTTCGACCTGGACCTGCACGTTCGGTGGGATCGGGATGGGTTGGCGACCGATCCGCGACATACCCGGCTTCTCCCCATTAAAAGACCGTCATGAGCAACTCGCCGCCCAGGCCGCGGCGATAGGCCTCACGACCCGTCATGACGCCCTTGGACGTCGATAGGATTGCGATGCCCAGTCCGCGTCGGACGAGGGGAATCTGATTTCGACTCACGTAGACCCGACGGCCTGGCGTAGTGACCGACTGGATCTCGTGGATGGCGTACTCGCCTTCGGGCGAGCGGCGCAGGTAGATCTTCAAGATCCCCTGCTTGCCGTCCTCGATGAACTTGAAGTCCTCGATGTAGCCCTCGTCTCGGAGCACGCGAGCGATGGCCAACTTGAGCCGGGAGGCCGGGAGCTCGACGACCTCCTTACGAGCCATCACGGCGTTCCGAATTCGAGTGCACATGTCACTGATCGGGTCATGCATACCCATGGCGGACGGCCTCCCTACCAACTGGCTTTTCGGACACCCGGGATGAGGCCCATCAGGGCATGTTCCCGAAAGCAGAGACGACACATCCCAAACTTCCGGAGAAAGGCCCGGGGTCGCCCACACAGCCAACAGCGGTTTCGCTGACGAACCCGAAACTTGGGCTTTTTCCGCGCTTTGGCAATCAGGCATTTTCGTGTCATGTCTTACGACTCCCGAAAGGGAAAGCCCAGGGCTCGCAGGAGCTCGTAAGCTTCTGCGTCGGTCCGGGCCGTCGTCACGATCGTGACGTTCATCCCTCGAACCTTTGAGACCTTGGCGTAATCGACCTCCGGGAAGATGAGTTGTTCCCGGATGCCCAACGTATAGTTGCCCCGCCCATCAAACCCGTGGGGGGAGATCCCCCGGAAGTCCCGGACTCGGGGCAAGGCCACGTGGATGAGACGGTCCAGGAACTCCCACATCCGCCACTTCCGCAGGGTGACCGAACAACCGACGACCATACCCCGTCGGATTTTGAAGCCGGCGATGGACCGGCGGGCCCGCCGTAGGACGGGGCGTTGGCCCGCAATGGCACTCAAGGTATAGATGGCCTCTTGTTGGAGCTTATCGTCTCGCGCCGCATCGCCGATGCCCATATTGATGGCCACACACTCGATCCGGGGGACCTGCATGACGTTCTTGTAGCCGAACTTCTGCATTAGGTAAGGTACGACTTCCTGTTGGTAGCGCTTCAAAAGCCGCGGAAAGTAGGGCTCCTCCTTGGGCTCCTCGGGGACGACCTCGGGCTGAACTTCCGGCTCGGCGACCGGGGCCTCCGCCTCAGAGGGCACCGCCGGGCGGGCCGACTTCCGACGGGAGGCCGGAGCGGCCGGAGTGGTCCGCTTCGTAGCCGTCTTTTTCTTTTCCGACGGGTCCGTTTCCTTTTTACGAGTGGCCATGATTCCATCCCTCGGCGGCTGGGCCATGAAGTAATAAGGCCGGTGGAGCAACTGGGAAACCTACTTGGTCCATTCCCGGTCCAGGATGCCCGCGCACCGCTTGCAAACCCGGACCTTCGTGCCGTCCTCGAGACGACGGTGGCCAACCCGGGTCGGGCGGCCGCATTCCGGGCAGACGACCATCAAATTTGAGATGTGAATCGGCGCCTCCATGGGGACGATGCCGCCCCGGGTCCCGCGCGCCCGGTCCGGGCGAAGGTGCTTTTTCACGATCCGGACGCCCTCCACGATAGCTCGCTGCTCTTTTGGGAAGACGCGCAGGACCCGACCAGTCCGACCGCGGTCCCCGCCGCTGATCACCATGACTCGGTCGCCCTTCTTTACGTGAAGTGACGGCATGACGACACCCCTCGCGCGAATGACACGATGACGGGACGGCGTGACAGGGTCGCCTATAGGCTCATGGCGCATAGCTCATCGTTTCGGCCACGCGCTATGACCTATGCGCCATGACCCATGGATCTCGCCATCACGCCGTCCCCCTTTTCATAAGACCTCCGGCGCCAGCGAGATGATCCGCAGGAATTCCTTGTCCCGGAGTTCCCGGGCGACGGGCCCGAAGACCCGAGTCCCGATAGGGTTGCCTTGTTTGTCGATCAGGACGGCCGCGTTATCGTCGAATCGGATGTAAGTCCCATCCGGCCGTCGAATTTCCTTTCGGGTTCGGACGATGACGGCATGAACCACGTCGCCTTTCTCGACCCGACCGCCAGGTTCAGCCTCCTTGACGGAGGCGGCGATCACATCCCCGATAGAGGCATAGATGGTATTCCCCTTCCCGACGGGGTGGATACACATAATCTTTTTGGCACCCGAGTTGTCCGCCACATTCAGGATCGTACCCATCTGGATCATGGGAGCTTCTCCGGAGTTTCGAGTTCCGCTTCCGGTTTCCGAATGAGTTCCTCGACCTCATAACCGGCGGCCCGTCGCAGGATGCGGACGACGCGCCAGCGTTTATGCCGGCTCAGAGGCCGCGTCTCCATGATCTCGACCCAGTCCCCGACCTGGCATGTCTGGTTTTCGTCGTGGGCCATGTACTTTTTGCTCCGGACGATCACTTTCTTGTACAAGGGATGCGGGAAGCGGCGGTCGACCCGGACGACGACGGTCTTCTGCATCTTGTTGCTGACGACGATCCCCTGCAGGACTTTCCGATGACCTCGACGGGTCTGGGTTTCCGTCATGACACACCTCGCCGTTTCTCGTTAAGGACGGTCAGCACCCGGGCCAAGTCCCGCCGGGTGCGCCGGATCTCCATCCGGTCGTCCAGTTGGCCGAGCTTATGCTTCAGCCGCAGACGAAAGAGCCGATCCCGCAGGTCCTGGGCCATCTTCTGGAGTTCGTCCACGGTATGTTGCCGCAATTCTTGGGCCTTCATAGTTCTCGGACTCCGATGACGCCCCGTCGGACGAAGCCGACCCGGACGGGGAGCTTCCCCCCGGCCAGTCGGAAGGCTTCCATGGCGACGTCCTCGGGCACGCCAGTCATTTCAAATATAATCCGTCCGGGACGGACGACGGCCACGTAGCCGACTCGCGGCCCCTTCCCCTTCCCCATGCGGGTCTCCAAGGGCTTCTTGGTGATGGCCTTGTCGGGGAAAATGCGGATCCAGAGCTTGGCCCCCTTGCGGACGTAGCGCATGATAGCCACACGGGCGGCCTCGATCTGGCGGGCCGATACCCAGGCGGGCGTCAGGGCCTTTAGACCGTATTCCCCAAAAGCCAGGCGGTTTCCCCGGTAAGCCTTCCCGGTCATCCGCCCCCGTTGATGTTTCAGGAACTTGACCTTTTTCGGTTGGAGCATGGCTCATACCCCCATGGGTGCCGGGTGCTGGGCGTTGGCTACTCGGTATCAAGGCCCGGCCCGCCACCGAGCCCCCAAGACCGAGGGGCTTTGGCCAACACCCGGGAAACACGGTGTTTCAAGCTTCTGTCCGGCGCAAGTCGGCCGTTCGGCCGATACAGCCCTGGATGAGAAAGGGGTACCCCGGGGCCTTCTGCCGAACTGCCCTTTATTGAAAAACCGTCCTCCCCGAAGGGTCGAGAAAGCCGAATCCATACGGGTTTTCACGAACCGAAGGGCTCTGTTAAGCCTCCTTGGAAGACCCCTCCTGGGGCAGATAGGTCGTCTTGTCACCCCGGTAAATCCAGACCTTCACGCCGATGGTCCCGTACTTGGTCCGGGCGATGGCGAAGCCGTAGTCGATGTCAGCCCGAAGCGTGTTCAGCGGCAAGCGGCCCACCAAATACCATTCGGCCCGGGCGATCTCGGCCCCACCCAGACGGCCCTTGCAGCGGACCTTAATACCCTTGGCACCGAATCGGATGGCCGCGTCCACGGCCCGGCGCATGGCCCGTCGGAAGTTGACCCGCCGTTCCAACTGGAGAGCGATGTTTTCGGCGGTAATCTGGGCATCCAGCTCGGGGCGCTCGACCTCAACGACGCTGACACGCACCTCGCGGATGCCGTACCGCTCGCTCAGGCTCCGGTTCAGTTGCTCGACTTCACGGCCCCGATGACCGATGATGAGGCCCGGCCGGGCCGCATGGATGATCACCCGCATCCGTTCCGGGTAACGTTCGATTTCGATCCGGGAGATGTTCGCATGATAGTATCGCTGTTTGATCTCCCGCCGGATGGCCAAGTCCTGATGGAGCCACTGAGCGTAAAACCGCTTGCTGTACCACCGGGAGAGCCACGTCCGGTTATAGCCAATTCGAAACCCATATGGATGAACTTTTTGACCCAAAGGTCACCTCCGATATGTAAGGGCAAAGCGCATAGAGTCCAGAGCCACACCCTTTGCCCTATGCTCTTGGCCTTTTCTGTCGGCGGACCTCCGTCGTGGGAAGGGCCGCCAGTCGGATCGTGATATGACTGTGATGGACCCGACGCGGGAACACCTTCCGGGTCCCCGCCCGGAAGCGGCGCCACATCCGGGTCGGCCCCATGTCGACATAACAACGCCACACAAAGAGTTCTTCCGCCGTATAACTGCCCTGTTCTCGATTTTCAGCATTGGCTACGGCCGACTGCAGGACCTTGTAAATGATCCGGGCCGCCTTTTTGGGCGTAAACTGCAAGATCCGGAATGCTTCCGGCACACTCTTCCCCCGGATGAGGTCGATGACGAGACGGGCCTTCCGAGGGGAGATACGCACATACCGGGCGACGGCCCGACTCACTTCGACAGGTTGAGCCGCTTCGACCTGCACCATCCGATCCCTCCGACCCCGACTTACTCCCGCCGAGCCTTTTTTTCCGACTTATCGGGGTGCCCCCGAAACGTCCGGGTCGGGGCAAACTCCCCCAGTTTGTGGCCGACCATGTTCTCGGTGATGTACA
>JAUQPV010000142.1 GCA_030550225.1 Acidobacteriota bacterium
ACCGCTCGGGAAAGTCCGGCGGGAGCGTGTCCGGATACAAGTACAGGAGCCGAATCCACCGGAGGTCTTCCAGGCCGTGGAGAGCCTCCAGGAGACGGAGCAAGCCGTCTTTCAGGCCGATGTCCAGACCGTAGTAAGTCGTATCCTGCGAGATCAGGATGAGCTCTCGCACGCCCTGCTCGACCCACTGGCGGGCTTCCTCGAGGATCGAATCCAGCGAGCGGCTCCGATACTTGCCCCGGATGCGAGGAATCGCGCAGAAGCTACACGTATGATTGCACCCCTCGGCGATCTTGAGGTAGGCGTAATGCCGGGGGGTCGTCCGAAGACGGGGGACCTGCAGGTCGTAGACCCAACGGGGCCGTTCGGACGATACCCGGTCCCCCCGGTAACGGTCGTCCAGGCAGGCCTCGACGACTCGTTCGACGTCGTCGATCCCGAGCCAGACGTCGACCTCCGGTAGGGCCTCGGCGAGCTCCCGGTGATACCGCTGAGCCAGACACCCGGTGACGACCAACTTCCGGCAGGTCCCCGCTTCCTTGTAGCGGGCCATCTCCAGGATCGTGTCGACACTCTCCTTCTTCGCCGGCTCGATGAAACCGCACGTGTTGACGACCAAAACGTCCGCCTGGCCGGGGTCTGACGTGAGCTCGGCGCCCGCTTGCCGGAGGGCCCCCAGCATGGCCTCGGAATCGACCAAATTCTTGGCACACCCTAAGCTGATGAGTCCGACCCGAACCGGACGTTCCATCGCCACCCCCGACGTGCGGTGCTCGGCCTCGTGAGCAACCCAAACCCTTGTCCTTTGGGGTCACCTCTCGGGTATTGTAACATAGCCGTTCGGTTCGTGAAAACCCGCACGGATTCGGCTTTTTCGACCCTTCGGGAGGGCGATTTTCCAAGCATCGTGACGTCGTAATGTCGTGACGACGGGACGGAGTTTAGAAAGAAGCCGTCACCGGGGCGAACCGCCTGGGCTCGGCCTCGTCACGTCGTTACGCCGTCACGCCATCACGTAGCTTGAAAAACCGTGTTTCCCAGACGATGGAAAAGGCCGTCCCGACGCCATTCTCCCGGGCCGAACGACTCTGACAAAGTAGCCGTTACCTACCATCTCCATCGCCCTACTGCCTTACTGCCCTTTTTACGGCAGGTCCAGACTCCCATACGCCTTCGGGTACGTCACGATACCCCACGGTAGGCGGAAGCCCTTCAGGACCTTCACGACCTCGTATGTAGCGGCGTCGATGACGTATACAGCGTCCGAACGCCCGCAAGCCACGAGGATCTTCGCATCGTCCGGCGTAAACGTAAAGTGCCAGCACCGGGCCCCGACAGGAATCTCCCGTTGGAGCTCCAAGGTCCTCGCGTCGTAAACCTGGAGCTTTTGGTCCCGGGCGGCGGCTACGAATAAGCGATGGCCCGAACGGTCAAAGGCGACGCCATAAGGGCCCCGGCCGACCGGTAGGGTCCGCACGACCTCCAGGTCGGCATTCAGGACGACCAGTGTGTTGGAGGCCTCCATCGTCACGACGTACGTCTTCCCGTCCGGCGAGGGCTTGACGCCCCGGGGCCGGACCCCGTAAGGCGAAAGGTCCGTCCGCCGGAGCAGACGCCCCGTTTCGACGTCGTAGGCCGAGACAGCATCTTCTCCCTCGTTGGTCACGACGAGCTGGCGGCCGTCCAGCGAAAAGGTGAGACCCTCCGTCTCGACGCCTCCCAGGAAGGCCCGACCGACCTTCCAGTCGCCGACCTCGATGGCCACGACCCGAGACGGCGGCAGGGCCGCCGGGCCGGCCTCTTCCTTCTCTTCACGCTCTTCCGAGTTGCCCGCCGCCTTCGGGGGTCCGCCCTCGGCCCCGGGCTCGTGGGACGTGAAGACCCACTGCCCGCTGGGGTGGAGCTTCAAGAACTCCGGGTTCGTCCCGATCGGCACACGAACCACGACCGTCCCCGTCCGCGTGTCGAGGACCGACACGTCGGCCGTCTGCTTATTAGCCGTCAGGACGTACCGACCGTCAGCCGTCACGACGATCCCCCGGGGACCCACGCCCCCGACCGGAATCTCCCGGATGACCTCCAGCCGGGTCAGGTCGATGACGCTGACGCCGCCCTGCTCATTCGAGACGTAAGCTACGTTACGGGGGACTGCGCCCGACGGGACACCCTCTGGACCTTCCGGCTTCGGCCAGCCTCCCCCGAGGGAAAGACTCCCAAAGCCTACACTGAGGGATAGGAAACAACAAAGCGCTTTCCACGACATGGAGGACCTCCATCCCTTGCGGACAGTTTTCCGCGCCACCCACTGTAGACAGTCCCCTCCTTGCTCCAGGACACCCGCCTCATTCCTTTGGTCGGGCTCAACCATCCCGACCGGTTCCTGAGGCCGACGCCCCCATCCCGGCCGGTTCTCTAAGGTTAACCCCGCGATAACTTCCGGTTCTGGGAGAATGACACCGCCATGACTGGCGGTGTTGGGATGGGATAGACGCCGCCGGTTATGGCGGCGTTCCGAATGGTCGATCCCCCACCGACCCATCTGCATGACGGGCGGCGCCGGGACGGCGCCCGGCGTTCCAAGAGATCAGTCACGCCCTGACCATTACCCTTCTTTTCTTTTACATCTGTACGTGCAGGCCCGCCCGCACGACCCGGGGCGTCCCCAGGGTGACGAGCCCGTCCGCCGTCCGGCCCGCTTCGACACGGGTGTTCAACAGGTTTTCGGCCGACACGTATAGCTCCACGCCCCGAACGATCTTACGCCGGACGCTGGCGTCCACCAACCACACGGGTCGGAGCCTCAGGGTGTTCAGGTCATCCTCGAACCGACTCGACTCGTACCAGACCTGAACGGCGGCAGTGAAGATCTGCGGATGCTGATACTGAACCCGAAATACGGCCGTATGACTCGGGCCTTGGGCGATTCGCTTGTCGATGAGCTCCGGCGCCGGGCTCTTCCGAATCCGGGCATCGTTCCAGAGATAGCCCACATGGGTTTGCAAGTATTTGCCGAATCGAAACGTGTTCATCCACTCCAGGCCCACGACCCGCGTCAGGTCGATATTCCGCCGCTGGCGGCAGACGCCACCGGCTGGGACAAAGCCACATATGCTGGGCCACGCGGAACGCTCAAGGACCGTCACGTTCGAGATAACGTCATGGACTTGATACCAGAAGGCCGTGACCGAACCCTGCCAGAAGTCACCGGCCCGCAGGTCCGCCCCCAGCTCCCAGGCTTGCAGGGACTCCGGCTTGAGGTCCGGATTGGCGGCCGTGACGACGTTCCGGACCTGGAAGGGCCGGTACAGTTCGTTGAGCGTCGGTGCCCGGAAGCCTTGACTGAACTGGAATCGCAGGTCCGCCCAGGGACGGGCCCGCCAGCGGAGGCCCAACGTCGGACTGAAGGCCACACGACGACGATCCTCATAGCGATCGTCCCGTAAGACGGCATCTGTCGTGAGGTCCCGCTCGACCCGCATCCCCTGAAACAGGCCCCAGGCGTCCACGCGGGCCCCGACCTGAACATATAGGTTCGACACCGGCTGGAACAGGCGGTTCAAGTACAAGCCGACAAAGGCCTGCCGGCCTCCGGCGAATCGGCGACGGGTAAACCGGGTCGCGACCCACCGGTAGTCCTCCCGGGTCTCTCCCCAAATGTACTTGACGTCAAGACCCGCCGACCATTGGGCCCCCGAGGGTTGCGGCCGGGCCCACTGGATGTGAAAGCCCCCCATCACGGACGGGACGTCATACTGATCCAGCGAAGGCGTCTCCTGCGTGCGAGTCGAGTTAACCGAGCTAAACGTGCTCCGGAAGGTCTGGGACTGCCAGAACCCCGCGACCTCCCAAAAGTCCCCGCCGGTCGTGAACCAACGTGTCCCCAGGCCCGTCATCCAAAGGTCCGTCGAGTTCTCCGTATACGGCGTCCCGTTACTTCGTCGTTCCGAGAAGACATTCCCCGCCCAAAAGAGCTGGCGGCGGCTCGAGACATCCCAAGTCACCCGACCCAGTAAGGACCCCAGGCGGGAGAAGGCACGAATGTCGATGGGTCCCCGTTGTTCCGGAGACAAAAGATAATGGCCATCCGTCCGAAAGTACCGGCCGGCCATCAGCAGACTCAGGGTCCCATACCGATGACGCCAGGTCGTGTCCGCATCCATCGTGCCGAGCCCGCCGCCCTGCAGGTCGACCTGAAACTCCCGAAGCCCGACAGCCTCCGTTCGGAAGTGAAGGGCACCCTCCATCCCCGCATTGCCCCAGGCGGTCGAGACAGGGCTCTTGATGACCTCGACTTGCCGGAGAGCCGACCGGGGGACCCGGTTCCAGTAAATGCCACCCCCAAAGGAGTCATTGATGGGTACACCGTCCAAGAGGACTAACGCCCGACTGGCACCACTGGGCCATGCCCCCCGAAGTCTCATGCCTTGGGCCGTCGGATGAGAAGCCATCACACCGCTGGACCGCCGGAACAGGCTAAAACCCGGCACCTGTCGCAGGCTCTCGACGACCAATAGTTGCGGACCCACCATCAGGTCCGACCGGGAGACGACCTGGACCGTGGCGGCCAGCTTCTCGGGTGACGTATTCAGACGGCTCGGCGTGACGACGACGACTGCCTCGGCACCGACGTAGAGCGTGACGTCGACCGACGTCGGCGCATCCGAACGCACAGCCACGCTTTCGACGACGGCGGGGAGGAAGCCCTCCAAGACACACCGCAGACGGTAGCCCTCCCCCGGCGGCAAACCCTCGATCCGATAGCGCCCCTGCGCATCCGTCGTGACGACTCGGCGAACCCCCTGCGGACCCGTCAGCTCGACGAGGACACCGGGCAGGGGATGCCCATCGACGTCCCGCACGGTCCCGACGACCGAAGCCGCCGCCTGACCCCAGGCGGGCAGGGTCCCCCCCAGCCCCAAGACCAGGACCAGAATACCGTAGAGAGGACGAATAGCCCAACGATTCCGTGCCATCTTGGAACCTCCCGTGTATGATTGTTGGGTGTTCGGGTAGCAGGGCCCAAGGATTGGCTCATGAAGGATAATCCCGACCTGCCGACTATCCATCTGCCGGATATTTGAAATGTTGCTCAGCCGATGGCCAAGGCCGTTCCAACGCCATTCTCCCGAACCGAGCGACTGTGTTCAGGAAGGTGACGAGACGACGAAGAGTCAGTGCTCCGGGGCGGGAGGTATTATGAGCAAAAGACGTGCCGAACCGTTGAAAGCTTTATCCTAAGCGAATGGGTCCGTCTCCTTTGGACTTCAAAAATGGGCGATTTGACCCAATGGGCGATTTGACCCAATCGGAGAGGGGGCACGAGGCCCAGACCTCTCGGGACCGCCCCCGAAGCACTCGCTACGCCCGTAGCTGGGAAGCCGGAAGGAGGAGTGAAACAGCCACGAAGGGACAGTGGACTTGGCCTGCCCTCCGGAGGCTTTAGGGCGTATATCCGGTGACAGTGACTCGGGGTTTCTGAGACCCGGTCGGCATTCGGAATACAAAGAATAAAACTGATTTACTGGGATACCTTATCGGTTCGACTGCCTCGACGTGAAGATTTTTGTTGGTAAAATCTACTATTTGACCGTTAGCTTTCGGCATATCATAGGGGGAATAGGGGTGCCACTCGACTCGGAATACGACCCATACGGGTCGGGGAAAAGTCCAAGTCAGAAGACCCTAAGGCCCGCCATCGGACCCGGAGGCGGGGCAATCCCCCTTGGATTTCCGAGGGAGGCTATAAGGAAAAGATGATTCTCCTCGAGGGCTCTAAGGCGGATGGAAGGAGCGGGCTCGGTTCCAGGGTTATCCTTTGGGCTTGAGTGTGGGCATACTCTGGATCATTGGTCGCCTCTAACTGGCGCTCCAGAGGTCGACCCTCTGCATCGAGCTGATGAAAGGAAAAGACAGCCCATGCCTC
The DNA here is from genome assembly GCA_030550225.1 of Acidobacteriota bacterium. Classification (GTDB taxonomy): domain Bacteria; phylum Acidobacteriota; class HRBIN11; order HRBIN11; family HRBIN11; genus HRBIN11. Next base: position 5,924 of record JAUQPV010000142.1, read on the forward strand.
TGTCCCGCTATGGGCCCTGTGCTCACGTTATGAATGATACAGATAGGACAGGAACGCCGGTGGCGGCCCAGGTCTCCAGTCCGGCCTGAACCCCCTGATGGCGGCCCCCCAGCGGGGTGAATATCTTTGAACGAAACATCAAGCCGGACGGTTCGGCTTGGGGAGATGGCGTCAGACCAGCCCTTTGGGCAAGGGCAAAGCGCAAAGGGTAAATACCCTATGCACCTTGCCTTTTGCCCCATTTCTGGGTGAGGACTCCATCATGAAGGTTTCAAAGCTGGACACTTGGACGTTCGACCAGGCGTGGGCCCGGGCCGAAGCCTTTTTCCAGGGAGATGCGCTCCGGGCCGAGGTCTTCCTGTACCGGTACGCCCTCCGGGACCTGGAGGGTCGATGGCTCGAGCCGACGCCGGAGTTCATGTGGCGGCGGCTGGCCTGGACGATGGCCCGGGTCGAGAAGGACCGGGCGACGTGGGAAAAAAACTTCCGGGACCTCTTGGAGGACTTCCGGTTTGTCCCGGGGGGCCGCATCTTATTCGGGGCCAGCAATCCTCGGTCGGCGACCCTGTTCAACTGCTACTTCATCCCGATCCAAGCGGACTCCATCTATGGGATCACGCGCTGGATGTTTGAGGCGGCCAAGAC
>JAUQPV010000143.1:0-3039 GCA_030550225.1 Acidobacteriota bacterium
GGATGACGCCGGGATAACTCCCGGTTCCATAAGGAAGACACCGGCATCACTGCCGGTGTTCCGATGGGATGGACGCCGCCATGACTGGCGGCGTCCGGACAGGGGGACGCCAGCATGACTGCTGGCGTTCGGAGGATGGGGAGCGTGGCTACCGGCTTGGGAGGGGGACACCGGCATGACTGCCGGTGTTCGGATGGGATGGACGCCTTATCGAAAAGTGTCATACGGTCAGCACCCAGCCCAAGTTGACAAACCCGCAGTGTAGTTATGTAAAATTTTCTTCTACGGCCCAGGGTAGGTGCGCGCTGAACCGCGATCCCGCAAGGGTCCAACGTCCGTTTATACTTAGAGCGCTTAACACAACGTCCCATCCCTGCGGGAGAGAGACCAGGGGTGAGGGCCCTCACCCTAACCCTCTCCTACAGGGAGGGTTTTGTCAGGCGCTCTTACAAAACCTCGGATTGCCGTAGCCTGAATGGCTCTTTCCATGGACATTGAAAAAGTCAAGGCTTACATCCGTGCCCTGCCGGACGTGGCCGACTGGCCGGAGATGGACCGTCTCCTGGACCGGTCGGCTGAGCGGCTCGCCGCCACGTGGCGCCTGCCGGGTCTGGTCTGTCGGGCCCTTGGGGCTGACGAAGCTCAGGCCGTGCCCGGCGCCGCCGCTATCGCCTGTGCTCACATCAGCATCATCCTCGTGGACGACATCCTGGACCAGGACCCTCGGGGCGTACACCACGAGATCGGCGAAGGCGCGGCGGCGAACCTGGCGTTGGCCTTCCAGGCGGCCGCCTTCCGGTGTCTCGAGCGGGCGCCCGTCGAAGCCGAACGCCGCATGGTCCTGCTCGGGGCCCTCGCCGAGACGGTCTTCCGGACGGCCGTCGGCCAGTACTTAGACGCTCGTCCCTGGGGAGACGAGGCCGAATACTGGCGGGTCCTCCGGACGAAGAGTACGCCCCTGTATGGGGCGGCCTTTTACTTTGGGGCCCTCCTGGCCCGGGCCGCCCCGGAGGTCGCCGCGCAACTCCGTCAACTCGGCGTCCTGATGGGCGAGGTCGTCCAGGTCTACGATGACCTAATGGACGTCTTCCAGGAAGCCGCCCTACCGGACTGGAAGCGGAAGTGGAACAACCTGGCGATCCTGTATGCCCTGACGGCCGAGCATGCCGAGCGGGACCGCTTCCGGTCGCTCCTGGACCGGATCGACGACCCGGCGGCCCTCCAGGAGGCCCAGGCGATCCTCGTCTGCTCGGGGGCCGTTAGCTATTGTGCCTACCATCTCGTCCAGCGCCAGCAGGCGGCCCGAGAACTTCTGAAACAGATTCCGCTGGCGGACGTGGAACCTCTGACGGACGTCTTCATCCATCAGGTCGAGCCCTTGATCCATCTTCTTCAGACCCTCGGGGTCGAGGCGCCCTGGCGGATCATGGTGAAGTAATGCTTAAGGTAGCGTTCCCCGTCGGCCCATAGGTATTGACGCCGCCATGACGGGCGGTGTTCCGAATACTGGCAGTGCCGTCAGCGGCGGCGTCTGGACAGACGGACGCCGGGATGACTCCCGGTTCTGAGGGATCATGTACAGATTTACGAAGCAACCTTCGGTCGTGCCCGGGCATCGGCTCGGCGTGGCGATGGGCTTGGCCACGCTGGGGACGCTCGGTGTCTGGCTGTTCTATGCTTATGTCTTTGTGGCCCGGACACCCTACACCGGGATCTGGCTCCACGTGAGCTGGCGGGTCGAAGCCGTCGAACCGCCGGTCGGATATCAAAACCTGATTCAGCCTGGGGACCAGCTTCTATTCATCGGTGACCTGAGCTATGCGGATAGCCGGGTAGACCGTCGGCGAGTTCCCTTTGCCGGATTTCGGCCCGGCGACCGGGTCCCCATTCGGCTGATTCGAGACGGCCGGGAGGTCGTCGTCGAGTGGCCGCTTCCGGATCCAACCCTCCGGGCTGTAGCTAAGCGGCTGGTATTCTTTATACCAGTTTTTATCCTCTGGCTTTTGGGCTCTCTGGCCTGGTTTGTCCTGCGGCCTCGGAACGAGACGTGGGCCCTCGTGATTTTGTTTCACCACGTGACGGCCGTCTGGTTGGCCGTGGGGACTGTATCCGTATACTGCACGGCTTGGTCCTCCCTCATGCTCCATGCTGTCACCTGGCTGATGGCGCCCCTCTACCTGCATCTCCACATGGTCCTGCCGACGCCCCTGCTGGCCCGGCGGGTCCGGCACCGCTCCCTGGGGGCCCTGTACGGGCTGGCCGGTATCCTCGCCGTCTTAGAGCTTTTCCAGGCACTTCCCTCTACGGCCTACTTTATCGGCTTCCTCGTGGCCATCCTGGGGAGCCTCACCCTGTTGGTCCTCCGGTGGTGGGTCCGGCGGGCGCCGACGGAGCGGCAGGCGACCCACTTGATGACGACAGGAATCCTCTTGGCCTTCGGGCCTCTGCTAATCTTGGCCATCGGCGTCTTGCTGGCCCCTCAAGCTTACATTCAGCTCACCACGATGATTTTCCTCGTCCTCCTCGTGCCCGTCCTGCCGATGTTTTATGCCTATGCGGCGTTCAAGCGATATCTTGGGGCGATGGAGGTCCGGGCGAACCGCCTGCTGGGTCTCTACAGCTTTGGCCTCCTGTACGTGACGGTTTACCTGCTGGTCCTCCTACCGAGCCGGTGGTGGTTTGACACGCCGCCGGGGATGCTCCTGTACAGCCTGGGGACGTCGGCCGTCTTCGTCTTGGCGGCACCGGCCCTGCAAGCCCGTTTTCAGCGACTCTTCAACCGGATCGCTTACGGGGCCCGGCACGACCCGACGGAGCTGTTGATCCTCTTTGCCCAGCGGATTCCCACGGCTCGGGACCAGAGGACGCTGGTCGACATGCTGGCCGACGAGATGCTCCCGACCCTGTTGATCCGGCAGTCGGCGTTATACGTCTGGCAGGAGGGCGTCTATGACCTCGTGTATGCGCGAGGCATCTCCCTGGATGAGAAGGAGGCGCTTCCGAGTCGTATCCCGGAGCTTCTGGCCGAGGCGGGCCACT
>JAUQPV010000143.1:3049-6552 GCA_030550225.1 Acidobacteriota bacterium
CGGGGACGCCGACCGAGAAAGACTGGGTCCGTTTGGTCATCCCCCTGACGGTCCAGGACCGACGGGTCGGCGTGTGGCTCTTCGGGGGCCGGGACCCGGACGACTTCTATCCCCAGGCGGACGTGGACCTGTTGACGGCCTTGGCGGGTCAGGTGGCCGTCGGCCTGGAAAATGCTCGGCTCTACGCTGATCTTCGCCAGCGGGCCCAGCAGTTGCAGGAGCTCTATGACCGGACCCGCTTCACCCAGTTTGCGGTGGACCATGCGTCCGATGCGGCCCTCTGGGTAGACGACCGGGGTCGGATCACGTATGCCAATCACGCCGCCTGTCGTCTGCTGGGTCGGACCCCGGAGGCCGTCGTCGGGGTCCGGGTCCGGGACTTGCGCCTGGAGGTCCCGGAGGTCACATGGGAGGCTTTCTGTAACAAGCTGAAGGCCGAGGGCGTCGCCAAGGTCGAGGTCCGCTACCGGACGCCGGGGGGACAGTCGATTCCCCTGGAGCTGACGGTCAACCGGGTGAGTTTCGGGGCGCGGTCGTACGACTGCGTCTTTGCCCGTGACATCACGGACCGGAAGGACGCGGAGGCGTCCATTCAGAAGCTCCTGGCCGAGACGCAGGAGCAAGCGGCGTGGCTCCGGGAGATCCTGGACACGGTCTCGGAGGGGATCATCCTGCTGGATGGTCAACGGCGAGTCGTGCGGGCGAATCCCTTAGGGATGGCTTATTTGGAGGTCTTGGCCGGTCCTTACATCGGGGCCGAGTTGACCCGTTTGGGGGACCGGCGGCTCGATGAGTTCTTGCACCCCTCCCACGGGGGGACGCTCCAGGAGGTCGAGGTCGCCGGTCCGCCCCGGCGCATCTTTGAGGTCGACGCTCGGCCGATTCGGCGGCTCCAGAGCGGGTGGGTCGTGGTCTTACGGGACGTGACAGAGCGACGGGAGATTCAAGAGCGGGTCCAGACCCAGGAGCGCTTGGCGGCCATCGGCCAGTTGGCGGCCGGGATCGCCCATGACTTCAACAACCTGCTGACGGGGATGATGGGCTTTGCGGAGCTCCTGCGGGACCGGCCGGACCTGCCGGCGCAGGTCCGGGAGTGGGCCGGCACGATCCTCCAGCAGGGCCGGTCAGCGGCTCAACTCATCCGGCAGATCCTGGATTTCAGCCGCAAGAGCCTGATGGAGAAACAGCCCGTCGAGCTGGTGGCCTTTCTGAGCGAGGCGGCGAAGCTGTTTCAACGGACGCTAACGGCCAGCATCGAGGTCAACCTCGAGTATGAAGCGGGCGAGTATTGGGTCCACGGCGACCCGGCGCAACTTCAGCAGGTCTTGATGAACCTGGTCCTGAACGCCCGGGACGCGATGCCGAACGGGGGCCGCCTGACGATCCGGCTTAGCCGGTTCCATCTGGCGGAAGGTACCCCGGCGCCTTATCCGGGCCTGGGGCCCGGAGAGTGGGTCCGCCTGGAGGTCGCCGACACGGGCACAGGCATCCCGCCCGAGATCCTACCTCGCATCTTTGAGCCGTTCTTTACGACGAAGGAGCGGGGTCGGGGGACGGGCCTGGGCCTGGCGCAAGTGTATGGCTTGGTCCGCCAGCACGACGGCTTCATCGACGTCCGGAGCCAGGTCGGTGTCGGGACGACTTTCATCATTTACCTGCCGGCCTTGCGACAGGCGGCCGTGGCGCCGACGGTGGCCGCCGTGTCGGAGACCCTTCCGATGGGCGGTGGGGAACTGATTTTGCTGGTCGAAGACGAGGACGCCGTTCGGTCTGTCCTCCAAGCGATGTTGGAACGGCTGGGCTATCGGGTGGTCGCCGCTACCAGCGGGCCGGAGGCGATCCGGCTCTATCAGGATTATCGGGGACAGGTCGCCCTCGTCCTGTCCGACATGGTAATGCCCGGCATGAACGGCCTGGCCCTCTTACAGGCCCTTCAGGCCATCGACCCCCAGGTCCGCATGGTCTTGGCCACGGGGCATCCCCTGGGGGAGGAAATCCGGGAGTTCCGCCAACGGGGCCTCGTCGGTTGGATTCAGAAGCCCGTCCAACTGGCGGACCTGGCCCGTCTGCTCCGGCAGACCCTTCGAAAGGCCCCGGCCCCGACGGTCATCGACTTCCAGACCCGGAAGGCGCCCTGACGGGCTCGGGGTCGGGTTTTCCGGGGTCGGGGGAGAGGGGTTGGGGTTTATGGGATAGGTTCTACTTCCCACTTCCGATGACCGGACTTTCTGGTCCGGGGTGACGCAGGCGGCGGAGGAGGGTCGACACGTTCACCAGCGAGTAGCCCCGTTGGCGGAGGCCCCGGACCAGCTCGGGGAGGACGTCGACCATCCGGTCGCCGGCCGGCCGACGGGACCCGAGATGCATCAGGACGATCCCGCCGTTGATCCCGTACGGCGGCCGCTCGGCCAGGGCCAGAATGTCCCGGACGATGGCCGAAGCGGGACGGTACATCGGATGGACTGGGTCGTCGACCCAGTCCATCGTATCCAGCGTCCACCCCGATTCGACGGTCCAGCCCACGTGGGTGTACCCCAGAGCGGCGGCCCACCGGCGGAGTTCGGCGTTATGTTCCCCGTAGGGCGCCCGCCACAGGGGCGCCATCGTCCGCCCCGTTACGATCCGGAAGCGGCGGGCCGTCTCGGCCAACTCAAATTGCAGGGCCTGGGGCGTCACGTCCGGTAAGGTCGCCTGCTGCCGGGTCTGCGGATAAGCCGTCCAGTGCCGATGGTTTAGGGTGTGGTTGCCGACCTCGACCCAGGGACTCTCGGCGAGCCGTCGGGTGGCTTCGGGATGCCGGTCGATGAATTCGCCCGTTAGGAAGACGGTCACGGGAAGTTGGAGGGCCTCGACCTGACGGATGAGGGCGTCCACGTCTTGGTCGGAAAAGCTTCCATCCCAAGTCAGGGCGACTTCGGGTCGGTTCGGGTTGCCTCGAAGCAAGTTGTCGGGGCCCCGCTGGACGTAACGAAGCCCCATGGCACTCCGGTCGGCCACCTGGTAGACCACGATGGCGGGTGAAAAGACCTCGGCCCCGTTTGGCCCGCGGCCCTGGACCTGCAGGAGGTTGTCGTCGGCCGCCAACGGGACGTCCGGAAAGACGAATGTCCCGTCCTCCCCGGATACGGTCGTCGCGGCGGCTTCCCCGTTGACCCAGAGGGTTAAAGATTGACGGCGAGGCCCCTGGCCTTCCACGGTGACGCGGGGCGCACTTAAACGGGCGCCGAAAGCCGGACGTAAGATGCGAATGGGCTCGAGTCGCAAGGGACTCGGCGTCTCGGACGGGCGGGTCAAGGTCGAAGGCGGCGTCGCTGGAGTTGGCCGAAGCGCCCCTTCAGACCGAGACCGACTCAGCAAAAGGGCCAATCCCACGCCTGTCAGGATAGCCGCCAGTAAGGCGAAAAGTCCGAGCGGGACCGCATGGCGGCGAACCCAGGTATAAAAGCACCGGACCCGGGTCTCGACCTCCCAGGCCCAGTAGCATCGTTCCCCGCAAAAAATGT
>JAUQPV010000144.1 GCA_030550225.1 Acidobacteriota bacterium
CGACCGGCTTTCCCGACCCGTCTCCCGACCCCGACCCTCCCCCACGTGTTTATCCCCGTAAACACTCTGTCGAATCGGTTAGACACCTGGGGAAACCCCTCCTTGGCCATTGAACTCGTCTCCCAAGGCCCGGATTCCGGCCCTCACCCGACCCCCTCCCGGGGGGAGAGGGTTTCGAGATGAATTCTCTGGGAAGCTCCTAAGGACGACACCTAAGCCCTTCCTGTTCAGCTGGGTGAACAGCGTGTCGAATTTCTTGAACACTCGGGGTCGACCCCGTCCCGGAAAGACGTCGCAGGACAAGAGGCGAGCCGTCAGGACCCTCAGCGGCACGGAGTTTGCAAAGATAACCCGATGTTCCGCCGACGGGCGGCCGATGCGCGTGTCGTGACGTTCAGTCCGGCGAGTGGCCGTACGCTGAAACCCCGTGCGAGGGTGGGCGGGTGGCGTCTATCCTGTGGTGGTGGCACGGCGTCTCGGCGGTGGCGGCGGGGGAGGGCCCGCGGGCGAAAAGGACCCGCCTGCCGCGGCTCGGGGTGGGACCGGATACCAAGCCCTCAGGCTCCATGGAGCCGCATTGTTTCATTGGGTTCTTCGGATGTCTGCTGGGCAGGATTCGATCCTTCAGGAAACGGAACACCGAAGATTCGATACCGACCGGTTCGTCCGACACCGCTTGCCTTGGCATCGGGCCCCGGCGGTCTGGACGGCCGGGGCCCTGACAGTCGGCAGCCTGCTGGCGGGACTCGGAGCACCCCTGGCGGTCGGCATCGGCTTCAGCCTCCTCATGGGTGGCCTGGCCCTCCTACCCCTTCGGAGCCTGGCCCGTTCGGACCGATGGGGCCTCTGGCTGGGCGCCGCCGCCCTACTGAGCGGCTTCGTTCGCGTGCCCATGGCTGTCCGTCACTACACCGATAACTGCATCCTCCGCCACTTTTATCCCGACCCGGAACGTCCGGATTCAGACCCCGTCCGCGTCTACGGCCGAGTCCTTGGCTTTCCCCGTCGCTTTCCCGAAGGATGGCAGATGACCCTTTGGGTCGAGCGGGTCGAGCACCGGCGGAAGGTCCTCGCCTGTCCGGGCCGCATCACCGTGTGGATCCCCGCCGGCCCTGAGACGTCCCATGGACCGGAACGACCCCCGTCCCCGTGGTTCCACGGCACTCGCGTGGAAGCCTTGGGCTACTGGTCTCCCCTCCTGACATACCGGAACGTCGGGACCTACCGGCCGATGGCCCTAATGGCCCGAGACCTCCACGGTCGCTTCCGGCTGAAACAGCCGACGCTCATCTGGGTCGAACAGCCCGGACCGGCCGTCTTCCGATGGCTTCATGCCCGTCGGGAGCGACTCCGGGTAGCCCTGGCCCGGGGCGAGGCCCGACCCGCCGGTCGAGCTCGACCCCTGCTTCAAAGCCTCTGGCTGGGCGACCGGGGCGAGATGGACCCGACCCTGGACCGGGCCCTGCGGCGGACCGGTCTGTATCACGTCCTTTCAATTTCGGGCCTCCACGTCGGCTTGCTGGCTGGGACCCTGGCCTTTCTCTTCCTGCGGGTCTTGCCCCTGCCCCGCCGATGGGCCTACGGTTTGATGACTATCGTGCTCGTCGGGTATGGAATCCTGGTTGGCCTCGACGCTCCGGTCTTGCGGTCCGTGGCCTTGGTCGGCCTGTACCTGATCGGCCGGGGTTGGTTCCTACCGGTCCATCCGATGAACCTGCTGGCGGGCCTGTGGTGCGTCCTGCTCCTGTGGCGACCTCTATGGCTTTGGGACTGGGGATTCCAGATGACGTTTGGGATCACGGCCGGTCTGCTGATGAGCATCGGCCTCCTGCTGGCCGGAGTGACAGGCCGGTGGCGAGTCCCCGTCGGAACCCTCCTGACGGCCTGGGTCGCGCCCCTGTGGAGCGCCCCCTGGACAGCCGGTGTGTTTGGTTGGTGGACCTGGACGGTCGTGCTGTGGAACCTCATCGCCGGGCCAGTCGTCGGGGTCCTGGTCGCCTTAGGGCTCGGGATGAGCCTCTGGGCGGGCTTACCAGGCAGCCCCGCCGTCCTGGCGGGACTCATCGGGGCCTTGGAGCCAGTCCTGGACGCCTTCGTCCGGGCGGCGTTCCATCCGTGGAACGGACATGCGGTCCTGCCGAGTCCTGCAAGCTTTGTTGGGATCGGCCTCCTCGTGCTGACTGCGGCCGTCGGGAGTCGAGCGCTCGGGTCATCCCAATGGAGACCGGTCCTCCGGTGGACCCCATGGGTCGTCAGCTTGCCGCTCGCCTATGGCATGAGTCGATGGCCGGAGGGCTTTTCTCGACCGGTGCCAGCAGGCACAGTCGAGGTCGTCCTCCTGGACGTCGGCCAGGGCGAGGCCATCCTGGTTCGAGATGCGGAGCACGTCGTCCTGCTGGATGGCGGGGGCCGACCCGGGAGCCGCTGGGACATCGGGACCTACGTGGTCGTCCCGGCCCTGCAAGCTCTGGGCGTGCGACACGTGGACGCCCTCGTCTTAAGCCATCCCCATCCAGACCACTACGTCGGCCTTCGAGCCGTCCTGGAGCACTTCGGGCCGACTCGGTTTTACTACCCCGCCGGGACAGAGGTCCCGGCCTGGATTCGTTCCAGCCCGGTCTGGTCCCGCGTGCAGGCCGTGCCGTTGGCTGAGGGCATGGAATTTTCCGCGGGCGCCCTGGCGTGGCGGGTCCTCCATCCGCCGTCGGACTATCGGCATGCCAACGTGAACGAGACCTCCCTTGTACTCGCCGTCACGTATCACGGCACACGCGTTCTACTGACGGGCGACATCGAGCGGGAGACCGAAGATCGTATCGCGCGGGATTACGGTCCCGGCCTGCAGGCCGCCGTCTTGAAGGTCGCCCATCATGGGAGCCGGACGTCCACGACACCGGCCTTCCTGAAGGCCGTACGGCCCCGATGGGCCCTCTGCTCGACCGGCATGCGGAATCGCTTCGGCTTTCCGCATCCGGAGGTTGTCCGGCGACTTCACGACGGGGGCGTGCGGCTCCTGTGCACCGGCGAGGTCGGTCAGGTCCGGCTGGTGCTTTCTTCCGAAGGACGGGTCATGGCGGAGACTTTCCGGGGGCGACCGTCTCGAGGCGGGTCGTGGGGCTACACTGAATTTGAAAGCAGGCCGGAAACACCGTGAGGCCCCCGGGAGGCGGCGTGCTCGTCTTAGCCACTGGAACATCTCGACACGGGCAGGCCAGTGGACTACCAAGGAAAGCGAACAGCGAATAGCGGATATGGAATGGAGATGTTCCAATCCCCTGTTCGCCGTTCGCTACTTATCTCGCGAACCGAACGGCTCTGCTAAGAAGCTCTATCAGCCTCCGCCTTCCTTGAGCACCCTATCCCGACTCATGGGAGAGGCTCGGGGAGCTTGACTTTTTTTTTTTTGTCGGCATATTATTGGATAACGATACCTCTGTGGAGGGATGGGGCTTTGGCTTCCCCTGGCTTCCCTCTTGAGGAAGGAGGACTCAAGCTTCTTGTTCCGGCTCATGAAGAAACGCAGAATTGGTGCAAATATTATTAAGAATTAATACTTTATTTTAATGGAGGCCAAGGATGAAGCGACATAGGGGTCAGGGCTTTCCCTACTACTTAACAGTGCTGGCCGTCCTGGCCGGTAGTCTCCTCGTAGAGGATCTCTACGAGGCTACAGACCTCCTTGCTTGCTCCATCACCGGATGTACAGACCTTGGTGGCGATCAGTGTGGGGTGACTTGCACCGCACTTTCCCAAGTGCCCCGGGGATGTACGGTTACCAGTCGTTCTTGCGACCTTGGCCAAGACTGCCGACACGAATGCGGGTTCAGTCAATGTGAGTACCGGTGTTACGAATCTGTTAACTATACCTGCCCCGACGGTACGGATGGCACACGAATATCAACGCGCTATCAATTCTGCACCTGTAGGGGTGGCCGGCCATGCAAATAAGGAGAAAAGCAGATCAAAAAATTCTGAATCCTTGGAGGTAAGCCATGCATGGGAAGAACCTTTGGATAGGACTCTGGGCTGGAGCGATGTTTGTCGCCTTCGGCCTGAACGCTCCCGTCTCACCTCAGCCGGGAGACATGGCCGGGTGGCATGTGATCGGGGCAATCCCGGATTCCTCTGTCGGCGAGGGCCATTGGACGTCTCCCGGTGGGGGTCAGTTCTGGAGGGTTCCGTCCAATGGTGGTTTCGTCGAGATCTGGAGGAGTCCTGAGAAGAAGCCGGAGTCCGTACCCCTTGATTTTCGATGGCCAAGTTTCCCTGCGGAAACGCGAGAGCTTCTGCCGGACTACGTGCGTCAGGAGCTGGCTGCTCAAAAGGGGGTAGGGGGCATTCGGTCCGTGTCCATCCGGGGAGCTGTAGCCTCACAAGATTTCGTCTTCCTGCTGTACACGTTGAATTCATCGATGTTTCTGAGAGGCATTCACGTGATCAGCGTGAAAAATCCTTATGAATCTGATGATATTCTCTTTTTAGGACTCGATCCCCGTTTCCGATGGTGGGAGTTAAACCCCATCGACCTCGTGGGCGTCGTAGGGGATCAGCTATACATCCTGCAGTTCAATTGCGAGCGTCCCCCGGTCATCGTGCTGGACTGGAGAAACAAAATGATCCTACGGGAAATCGGCCGTCACGCTTCGCCGGAACGTTGTGTCCTGGGAAAGTCCGGACAGCGTATAGAAGGAAGACCCCACGCGGTTGTATGGCCGGATTCCTCCCGGATGGTCCTAATATATCCGCAGGGGCCCGGCGCTCGAGCCTTTGGCTACGATTTACCGACGGGACGACTCCTATGGGAAACCGACCTGGATCAGGAGGTTGCCCCCAGCCTCCGGACCCGAGCAGCGGATCTGTGGGAAAGCCCCAAAGAACTGGAAGACTGGATATGGGGTGCCTACCTCCTGAATGTGCCGCTATTTGCCTGCTTTCAAGACGGTTTCTTCCTTACGAAAGATACTTTGAATGGACTCTGGTCTCTTAGTCCCGATGGTCAATGGCGATTCCTTCCTTCGGACCTGGATTATAAGGCGTTGGTAAGGTGCTGTATGGACGGGACGGGTCGACTCTGGGGAATCCGGCGGCAGAAGAATGGATCCGGCTTGGCCGAAATCGTGATTCCCCAGGCTCTGGAGTCTCCATGAATGACCGGTCCTGACCAGACAGCTTACGGGTCTTGAAGGTGAGGCGATCTTATAAAAGCTTCGACAAGGATATGGATGTCCCCAAGGTCGTCCGCTGCGTCGTCGTAAATGTACAAGCAGGCCTAAACTGCGTGTCCATCCCGGGACCATCCATCAGGGGTTAGACGCAGGGGTGGCGTCCGACCGGCTGGCGCCGCCCTGATCGTTTAGGACGTGGGCCACGATGTGGGGGGTAAGCCTTCTCGAGGTCGGTCAGGTCCGGCTGGTGCTTTCTTCCGAAGGACGGGTCATGGCGGAGACTTTCCGGGGGCGACCGTCTCGAGGCGGGTCGTGGGGCTACACTGAATTTGAAAGCAGGCCGGAAACACCGTGAGGCCCCCGGGAGGCGGCGTGCCCGTCAATTCAGCCTTGGCACAGTGCCGGCCCAAGGGGATGGGATAAGGCCGCCCGATCCATCGGGTTTGGCGAGTCTGCAGGTCCCAGGATTCCTGGAAGGGAAAGGCTTCGTCCTCGCCACGGACACTCAGATGCCAGTCCGGCACGCCGGACTCGGGGAGTCGGACCTGGACCGTCGGTCGGATCTGAAGCCGTTCGGTGTCGACGACCAGGTCGAGGGTCTCGATACCCGTCCCGGCCGAAGGGGCAGGGACTTGGACGGTTCGAATGCGGACGGAGGGCTCACACCGGACCCGAAAGCACTGCTCAAAGCGTTCCTGCCATGCCTCCCGGTCGATACTCGAGGCCAAGCCCTCTAACGTGGCCTGCACGCAGTGGGTCCCCAAAAAGACGGGATACGGTCGACTCGTCGGCTCGACGATATCGGACCGGTCGGAGGGAAGCGTTAAGGCTTCCTGAACCTTCAAGGCCCCCGAGGGGCTCTTCAACCGGACGGTCAGACCGGAGCGGTCCAAATCGGCAGGGAGTCGCAAGCGGACACGAAACTGAAGCTGTTGGGCCGACTCGTCCAGGGCCGCCTCGATGGCCCGAAGGCCCCATTTCTCCGGCGCCGGCCGCTCCTTCGGGCCGGCAGGTGGGGGAAGCTCCTCCTGCGGAATTTCCTGCGTTCGGGATTTGTATGTATAGTCCAAGAAGACGGTGATACGACCCTGATAATAGGTACCGGGACTGGCACTGCGCAGATAAATCCGCCAGAGGCCCTTCCAGGGGTACGCTTCGTCGGTCGTGAGTTGCCAGCGGATCCAGCCTCGACTCACGTCCCCTCGAAGGGGCCGGTTCCGACCGGGGCTATACAAGACAGCTTCCAGCTCGGCCACCGGGAGCCACTCGATGTACACCTCGATCCGGGCGGGCCGGTCGACGGCAAAGGGCTGGAGAAAGAAGCTGGCGAGGCCTTCTTCGATCTCGAAGGACCACTCATAGCGGGGGGCCGCCAAGAGAGGG
>JAUQPV010000145.1 GCA_030550225.1 Acidobacteriota bacterium
GACGTCGACGGCCGAGACTTGCAGGATGCCGTTGGCGTCGACCTCGAAGGTGACTTCGATCTGGGGAATCCCGGCGGGCGCCGGCATGATGTCCGTCAACTCGAAGCGGGCCAAGGACCGATTTTCGTAAGCCCGCTCGCTTTCACCCTGCAGGACGTGGATCTCGACGACCCGTTGGTTGTCTTGGACAGTCGTGAAGATCTGCGAGTGTCGGGCCGGGATCGGCGTGTTCCGGGGAATCAGGGGAACAAACCGGCCGCCCCGGATTTCGACGCCCAGCGACATGGGGACGACGTCCAGGAGCGTGATCTCCCGGACCTCCCCGGCGAGGATGGCCGCCTGGATGGCCGCCCCGACGGCGACGACCTCGTCGGGGTTGATCTCCCGGCTCGGGGCCGTCCCAAAGAATTGGGTCACGACTTCTTGGACTTTCGGCATTCGGGTCTGGCCGCCGACGAGGATGACCTTGGCGATGTCCTGCGGTTTCAGACCGGCGTCTTGGAGGGCCCGCCGGCAGGGCTCCAGGGTCCGCTGGATGAGGTCCTCGACCATCGATTCGAACTTGGCCCGGGTCAGGGTCATCTGGAGGTGTTTGGGGCCGGAGGCATCGACGGCGATAAAGGGCAGGTGGATCCGGGTCTCCGGTTGATAAGACAGCTCGCACTTGGCCGCCTCGGCCGCTTCCTTGACCCGTTGCATGACCATCCGGTCTTGCCGAAGGTCGATCCCCGTCTCCTGGAGAAAGCTGTCGACCATCCATTGGATAATACGCTGGTCGAAGTCCTCGCCGCCCAGGAAGGAGTCCCCGGCCGTCGCCAGGACCCGGAACTGGCCCCGGTCGTTCTCCAGGATCGTGATGTCGAAGGTGCCGCCGCCGAGGTCATAGACGGCGATGAGCTCCCGGCGGTCCGTCTTGTCCAAGCCATAGGCGAGCGCCGCCGCCGTCGGTTCGTTGAGGATCCGGCGGACCTCCAGGCCGGCGATGCGGCCGGCGTCCTTGGTCGCCTGCCGCTGGGCGTCGTCGAAGTAGGCCGGGACGGAGATGACGGCCTCGGTGACCGGGACGCCCAGGTAGTCCTCGGCGCACTCCTTCAGGTAGGCCAGGATGAAGGCAGAAATCTCCTCAGGGCTGTATTCCCGTTGCTGGGCCACGATACGGATATCGCCGTTTGGGGCTGGGACGATCTTGTAAGGCAGGATAGGCAGGGCCTGCTGGATGGGCGGGGACTGATACTTGCGGCCGATGAGACGCTTGACGGCAAAGACCGTGTTGGTCGGGTTCAAGAGGGCCTGTCGCTTGGCGATCTGGCCGACCAGGCGGTCGCCCCGCTCCGTGAAGGCCACGATAGAGGGCGTCGTCCGGGCACCCTCCTTGTTCGGGATGACCTCCGCCCGGTCATTCTGGAAGACGGCGACGCAACTGTTGGTCGTCCCCAGGTCGATACCGATGATGGGTGCTCGCATCGTCCGGCCTCCGACGGCCCGGCAGTCGGGCGATCCGGCCGTTCGGGAGTTCAGCAGTCCGGCAAATAGGGGAAGGTGGCTACCCGTTAGGATGACCCGTTTCCTTATTCCCTATCCTCCCATCTGACTGATGGCCCAGCTCCCGAACTCCCGAATAGCCTAATCAAACATATTAAACATTTCGCTCTGTCGTTCCAAGTGGGTCTGGGCGAGGGCGGCCACGTCGTCGGGCCGGACCGTCTGGAGCGTCCACAGCCGAAATTGCTCGGCCGCCTGCTCGGCCAGCATCGGCAGGCCCGACAGGACGGCTCGGGCCCCGACCGCTCGGGCCCGCCGAAGGAGGCGGGTCTCCGGGGGGTTATAGACCAGGTCGTAGACGACTTTCCCGGCCAGCCAAGCGTCCGGGATAGGTGGCATCTGGTCGGTATGAGGGGCCATGCCGAGGGGCGTCGTATGGACGAGGAGGTCAAAGACCGTCGGGTCGACGGCGTCCCAGGGGACGGCTGTCCCGCCGAACCGTCGGGCCAGGGCCTCGGCCTTCTCATACGTGCGGTTCGTCACCCAGAAGGGGCACCCTGCCCGTCGGAGGGCGTAAGCCACGGCGTGGGCCGCCCCGCCGGCGCCCACGATCAGGGCCCGCCAGGGGCGGGCACCGAACCGCCGGACGAGGGGCCGCCAAAAGCCGACCCAGTCCGTATTCGAACCCACCCATGGGTCCTCTCGGTGGACGACGGTGTTGACGGCCCCAATGGCTCGCGCCGCCTCGTCGACATCGTCAAGGTACCGGAGGACATCGATTTTATGAGGGATCGTGACGCTCAGTCCCCCGACGGGCAGAAAGCGGACCAGGGGCCAAAAGACCGCTAAGTCGTCGACGGCAAAGGGAACGTAGTGTGCCGCCAGGCCCGCCTCCTGAAACAATCGGTTGTGGATATAGGGCGACACCGAGTGGGCGACCGGGTCCCCCAGGATACCGTAAATCCGATGATCCGGTGCCATCTCGGGATACCGGTAGACGTGCCACAACTCTTCGACGGCGACCTGGCCCTCTGCCGTCGTCTGGACGGTGCCCCCCGGGGACGCATACGTCCAAAGCCCCCCAAACCAGGGCATCAAGATCCGGAGCCAAGTCCCGCGAGGCCCCATGACGACCCATACGCCGTCCAGGCCCTCCGCCTGGCAGGCTTCGACGATATCAAGAAAGCGGACGATGTCGGCCCACCGGTCGAGCCGCAAGGCGATTTTGACGGCATCGTGGGGTTTTACGCGAAAGAGATCCCGCAAGCCCGGCCAGGGCGGCCAATGGCCATCGTATTGGTGGTAGGACAAGAGGACTTTGAAGTAACTCCGAAGCTCCGTGATTAAGGGGGGCCACACGTCAAACTCGATGTCGACCCACTGGCCGAGACGACGCCGCCCGAGCTGCCGCAGGACCTCGATACGTTCGCTGTCGGTCCCGGCAAACTCCCCGCCCTGTCGGATGGGCCGAAAGGTCCAGAGAACGGGCCGGTCCCGTAAAAACTCCAGGTCTTCGACAGTCCAATCCCGGAGCCAGTCCAGGCGGACTTCCAGGAGGTCGACCCGGCCCTCGTAAGCGTGAACCAGTCGTTGGAGCTCGCGAACGGAACGGGCCGGCAGGCTTAGGCATATCCGGGGCGTCGCGAAGCGAAAATGCCACGTCATTCTTCTGGGCGATTCGGCAGGTGGGCAGATAGGCCGGTCGGGTGAGGGACGGTCGGAACGCCAGGGGCACACCTATGGGTGCGCCTTTACTAGGACTTACGCAGTTGCCTGCGCTTCCCCCTGTGTCCCCGAGGCGTTCGCCCCGGAGACAGGAAGGGGGCGACCGGGAGCGCCCATGACCCCCTGCCCCCACCGGGGGACTGAGGGCTCGGCCCTCCTCGGCCCGGCCCAGCCCCCCGGGAGGATTTGGGCCCGCTTGGCGATGTCCCAGGCGGTTCATCCAAAGCCCGCACGAGGGACACTCGAGTCCCACCCGCCCCCTTAGGTCCTTCTCCCCGCATGCCGGGCAGGCGCGGCTCGTGTCCCTCGCATGGACCTCCGTCCGCGAGACTCCGTACACCCTCGCTCAGGCTCAGGCCAGTCTGGGGGTCCCGGGGCGATGGCATTTTGCCTGATTTTCTCTACAAGTCAAGTCCGTCCTCCATGGGGATGCACAGGCAACTGCGTAAGTCCTAACATAGAACACCGGCTGTCACCCCGTGTCAAGCATTCGAGGTCTTAGGCCACCCCCGGCCAGCCAGAGGCCTGCGCTACCCCCAATCTTCAGCGGCGCTTGAGCCAAAACAGGAGATTCAAGAGAAGGGTCAGGAGTAAGCTGATCAAGAGGCTCGTCGCCAGGGGAAAGTATATCTCGACAGAGTCCTTCTTCCAGTGAAAGTCACCCGGCAGACGCCCCAGGAAGCCCAGGCCCGGGAGCCGAGTCAGGGCCCAGAGGACCAAACCCAGGGCCACTAAAAGCAGACCCAACCCGATCAAAACCCGTGCGAGCCACGCCGTGGCGTCGCCCATCGTCTCTCGTCTCCGACCCCAGGGGACGGGCAGTACGGCCGTGAGGCTGAGTGGCTCGTCCCCCCGTAAAGTGAGGCAAAGAGCATAGGGCAAAGGGCAAATGCTCTATACCCTATGCCCTTTGCCTTTACAACTCCACGGTGAGGCCCTCGTAAGCGCCCGTCGTGTTCGGAAAGATCGACCGGGCCCGCTCGACCATGGCATCGATTTGTTCATCACTGTATTGGGGATCGTAGTGAAAGAGATAAAGGCGTTGGACCCCCGCCGCTCGAGCGACCTCGGCGGCCATCTCACAGGTGCTGTGACCGAAGCCCTGCACGGGATACACTGATGCTGTGTAATCTTCCGGCATGTACTGGGAGTCGTGGATTAAGACGTCGGCCCCACGGGCAAACTGGATGACCCGCCGGTCGCCCCCGACGTAACCCTCCGTGTCGGTCACGTAGACGACAGCCGCGTTGCGATATTCGATGCGGTACATGTAAACGCCCCCATCGGGGTGACCCAGGGAGTGGCCGACCCACACCTTGAGGGGGGCATTTTGATAGAGATGCCGCTCCCGCGTGGCGTTGTACACCTCCGGATACATCGAGCCCTCTTGGAAGACGATGACCTCGCTGGGCTTTACACTCCGAAGGACGCGCACGGATTGGAGGTCCTCCAGATTCACGGGAAAGTACGGTGAGACCATCGCCCGGCGGAGGCCCTCCTCGAAGGGGAGCTCCAGGGTCTTCGGCCCGAATAGGAAACACGTCGTAGAGGGCAAAAAGATGGGCTTAAAAAAGGGTAGGCCCTGCGTATGGTCGTAATGCGTATGACTGAACAGGATGGTCAGGACGATCGACTCGGCGACGGCTGTCTCTCCCTGCGGGGCGGCCTGCGCTTGAAACAGCTCGTCGCCCAAGGAGATGATTCCCGTCCCCGCGTCTAACAGGATCCGGTGCCCGCCGGCTTGAACTTCCACACAAGACGTGTTCCCCCCGTACCGGACCGTACGTGGTCCCGGTACGGGATGACTGCCCCGAACACCCCGGAAGCGGACGACAATACCCGCCTTTCTGGCCATACGTGGGCCCCTCGACTTTGGGCCTGCTATCTTACAGGCGCCGCCCGACGGACGTCAAATATCGCAGCCCAGGGCGAACCCCCTCATGGAATTGATAACCCACCGGGACACAGAGAGCGCTGAAGTCGGTAGCCGGGTCGTCGGGTGCGCCGGTGAACTTTGAGGTGCCGTTGGGCGAGCTTTCCGATGCTTCAGCGACGTTTGGGGACAAATCCTCAAATAGTCCCCGGATCAGGGGGTCGATTTGACATAAAGTATCGATTGGGGTATATATAGCGGGCTTCAAAAAGAAAAGGAGGAGGGGGTGGGATCGTGACCGGGAGGGGGAGTCACGATCCCATCGGGGCCCCAGGTGGCGCTTAATCACGGGGCTTGGCTGGGGTTTGGGGCAATAAGAGCGTTGGTCTTCTTATATATAGGTCTTTCCCCCCAGGTCGGCAAGGGGGTCTGACTACCGGTCCTCCCGCTCGCGGGGCCGGAACCTCGGCTTCTCCTGCGGTCGCAACACTTCCCGCTCGACCATCGGACGGTACGATTCCACCCGCCGCTCTTCGCTCTGCGGTAGCTGAGGCCGAACCACACCCGCAGGCCCATCGTCCGTCTTGGTCCATTCCAAGGGAACAGGCCGAATCGGCTGTCCGGCCCATCGCTCGACCTCCCGGACGTCTGGGACCCGTCGCTCGACTCTTAAATTAGAGTCGCGCGGGAAGACCGGGGTTCGAACGTACCGGGCCACGTTGTCCCGGGTGAATTCCTGGACCGAGACAAAGACCCATAGGTGGGCCGTCACGCGGGGTCGAGCCGGTCCGGGCTGGGGTCCATAGCCGTAAGGCCCCGGGTAAGGTCCCTCGTCATCGTCGTAATATCCCCCATCCGGCCAGGGCGGTGGGACGTTCCAACCGGGCGGCGGAAGGGGCGCCCATCCGATGTAGGTCCCGACGACGACCCACTGGACCCACGCCGGTCCCCACGTATAGTCCGGGACCCAGAGCCATCCGTAGACGGGATGGAACATCCATCGGCCGTAGTGGTACACGATCCACCCGAAGGGCTCATAGGAAACCCAGAACCAGCCGTGCCGCGTCCATATCCAGTGTCCATATAGATAGGGTCGCCAGCCCGCCACGACCCAGGGTCGCCAGCAGTATCCGAAGGGCGGGACGGAGATCCACGTCCCGTAGTACTGCAATTCCGCAAAGACGCCGACCGGCGAGGCATAGACCCCACCGTAGGCATAAGCGCCGTGGTGCTTCTTGTGCGCATAGGCCGGGGCGCAGGCCACGCAAAAGGCCAAAGCGACCATCGTGACCGCCGTCCCCAGGCTTCTTCGATCGAACGTCTTCATCGCTCACCTCCGGAGTCGGTCCTACCTTATTTGCAAAGCGCGTGCCAGAAAGGGGTACAGGTAAGGAGATAGGGGAGTAGGGTCTATCCTCCGGGACACCGGCAGTCACGCCGGT
>JAUQPV010000146.1 GCA_030550225.1 Acidobacteriota bacterium
TTCCGTGGCCCACGTCGGGGACGAACCCCTCCCAGATCCCCGAGCCGTCCCACCGGGGCGCCAGGGGATGGGCCTCGGGGTCCCAGCCGTTGAAGTCGCCGACGACGGAGACCCGCTCGGCATTGGGAGCCCACACGGCAAAGAGGGTGCCCCGCAGGCCGTCCACCTCCATGGGGTGTGCCCCCAGCTTCTCGTAGAGGCGGAAATGGTGCCCCTCCCGGAAGAGGTGGACGTCATAGTCTGTCAGCCGGCTGATGCCGTAAACGACGGGTGCCGCCGTCTGCCGAAACCGGTGAGCCATAGATGCCTTCCTCCGACCTACCCGACGGTCTGCCGGTGACTGTTGCCAGGACGGGCCGGACGCATTATACTGTAAAGCGTGTCCCTACCGGCAGTCTCCCACCGGCCGTTTTCCAGCGACAGGCGGGGTATATGTCGCAGGACATCCGGCAGGGATGGCCAACAGGTGTCGGCATCTTCGGAGGCGCGAGCTCATGAAGACCGTCGTTCCCAAGCTGAAAGACGTCCAACGTCGTTGGTGGGTCATCGACGCCCGGGGTCAAGTCTTGGGACGGGTCGCCACTCGGGCGGCCATTCTCTTGATGGGCAAGCATAAGCCCGACTACGTGCCCTACATGGACGTGGGCGACTATGTGATCGTCATCAACGCCCGGGAGGTCGTCCTGACGGGCCAAAAGGAAAAAAAGAAGGTCTACTACCGTCATAGCGGCTATCCCGGGGGCCTGAAGTCCGTCACGGCGGCCCAGGTCCGGGCGACGCATCCCGAGCGGCTGATCGAGTGGGCCGTTTCAAGGATGCTCCCGAAGAATCGCCTCCGGAGAGTCTATCTGCGGAAGCTGAAGGTCTATGCCGATGACCGGCACCCCCATCAGGCCCAACAACCGGTCCCCTACCCCCTGACCTGAGAGTCCTGGCTTATGATGCGGGATGCGGGACTTGAGGCCCTGGCGATGGCTCTTCTCGACGACTGGCCCATCGGCCCACCTGTGCTGCCAATGCCCGTGCCTGGCGAAGACCAAGCCGGGCAAAGAGCAAAGGGCAAAGAGTAGAAGGCCGACGACTCTATGCTCTTTGCGCTTTGCCCTATGCGTTTCACCTTATGGGGGGACGATGGCGACGTCAATCGTTCAGTGGTACGGCACGGGCCGCCGGAAGGAAGCCGTGGCCCGCGTGTTCTTACGTCCCGGTTCGGGGAAGATCACGGTCAACGGAAGAGACTTTGAGGAATACTTTCCCCGCTTGTGGCACCGTCTGCGGGCCCGAGAGGCCCTAGTCGTGGCCAACCTGGTGGACCGTCTGGACGCCCTGATCACGACCCGCGGGGGTGGCCTGACGGGCCAGGCCGATGCGATCCGCCTGGGGATCGCCCGGGCCCTGTTGGCCTACAATCCGGAGCTCCGGCCCATCCTGAAGAAAAACGGGCTGTTGACCCGAGACCCGCGGCGGCACGAGCGGAAGAAGTACGGTCAACCGGGCCGCCGAAAGAAGTATCAGTACCACAAGCGGTGATGCCATAGACCCCGGCCTCCAGACCTATCGTGGAGGACTCCCGGGTCCCGTCTTGAGCCGAAAGAGCCCCCTGGATGGACTCGTGAAGTAGCAGGGTCTATGGTCCAGGCCTGAGGTCCCTATGGCGGGTCGTATCCTGCGACCATGACTCAGATGCCCACCTGCCCATCTGCCGAATGGCTGAATTCCCGAATTACGGACAGGAGGTTCCGCCTTGGCCGTCGACCTGAGTATGCGAGAACTTTTAGAAGCCGGGGTCCACTTTGGTCACCGGACCAGCCGGTGGAACCCCAAGATGCGGCCTTTTATCTTTACCGAGCGGAATGGCATCCACATCATCGACCTCCAGCAGACGATGACTCGCTTCCGGGAAGCCATCGCTTTCGTGACCCAAACGGTGGCCGAGGGCAAAAAAATCCTGTTCGTGGGAACGAAGCGCCAGGCCCAGGACATCGTCAAGGCCGAGGCGGAACGGTGCGGTATGCCGTATGTCATCCACCGGTGGCCCGGCGGCCTGCTGACGAACTTCGAGACGGTCCGTCGGAGTATCGAGAAGTACACGGGCCTGAAGGCACTTCGGGAGGATGTCCAACAGTGGTCCCGTATCCCGAAAAAGGAGCAGTCGCGAATCGAGAAGTACATCCAACGGAAGGCGAAGCTCTATGAAGGTATCCTGACCCTGGACCGCCTGCCGGGAGCCCTCTTCGTCATCGATTCAGAGAAGGAGGCGACGGCCGTCCGGGAGGCCAACAAGTTGGGTATCCCCGTCGTGGCCATCTTGGATACGAACTGTGACCCGGAACCGATCCAGTACCCCATCCCGGGGAATGACGACGCGATCCGTTCCATCCGATTGTTCACAGCTCGGATCGCCGATGCCGTCTTAGAAGGTCGGGGCATCTACGAGGCCCATCTGGCTGAGGCCGCCGAAGTCGCCGCGGAGGCCTCCGAGGCGGCCGGGGCCTTTGGGATGGAAATCGACCGCTACGAAGCTTACGAAGAGGCCTTCCAGGAAGAGGAAGAGGAAGAGGAACTTTAGCCGAGCGGCTTGAGAGCCACGTTCAGGCCGTTCCCGGAGTAGAGAGCCATGGACAGGGACAAGCAGGACCTCATGGCGAAGGTCAAACAATTGCGGGCGGAGACGGGCGCCGGTTGGATGGACTGCCGGAAGGCTATCGAAGAGGCCGAGGGCGACATCGAGCAGGCTCGGCGCATCCTGAAGGCCAAGGGCGTTCAGATGGCCCAGAAAAAAGCGCACCGGGAGACTCGAGAGGGCCTGATCGAAGCATACATCCACTTCAGCGGTCGGTTTGGGGCCCTCGTGGAGGTCAACTGCGAGACCGACTTCGTGGCCCGCACGCCCGAGTTCAAGAAGCTGGCCCAGGAGATCGCCCTCCAGGTCGCCGGGATGAACCCCCGGTACGTCTCCCGGGACCAGGTCCCGGAAGAAGAGGTCCATCGCCTGCGGCAGGAGTTCGAAGAGACGGTCGCCGCTTCCGTCGACCCGGCCGCCCGGGATTCGGCCTGGGAACGCTATCTGGAGCGGTTTTACGCCGAAAACTGTCTGCTGGACCAACCCCTGGTCCGGGACCAGACCCGGACGGTCCGGGACCTCATCACAGAGGCCATCGCCCGCCTGGGCGAGAACATCGTCGTCCGTCGCTTCCTCCGGTTCGAGCTGGGCGAATAGCCGCCGCCCTCGGGGCCCCTTCACCGACGGGGGGTTCGATGTACGTTGGCGTCATCGGCCTCATGACTTGGTTGGCCTTGCCGTGGGACCTCCAGTGGGGTGTGGCCCAGGGCGTGACCTGCCAGTTTCAGACACCCGTCCAGTGCCGCCGGAATCAATGGGGCTTTGAGCTCCAGGTCCTCCGAGACGCCGACCTCTCGACGTGGCCCCCGCTGTATCGGGTCTTCCAACGGGTCACGACCCTGCGGCGGGACCAGGCGCTCTTGGTCCTGCGGGTCCGATGGATCAACCGGTCCTCAGAAGCCCTCCTGATCGAACCCTCGGCCGTGTGGTTCTGGCTTCAATCGGAGCGGCCCCTGAGCCCCCTCCAGTGGGAGGACCTGATGGGCCTCTTGAACCAGCCGAATCTACCCCAGACACCGGACGGCCAATGGTTTCAGTCCCATACGATGGTCGAAGTCGTCTACGTCCCCCCGAATCACTTCACCGAACGGTTCTTGCTCTTCCGGGTCCCGACCGAGGGATGGAACCGGTGTCAGGTCCATTTCGACCCCGTGTGGGTCGGCACCCAACCCTTGGGGGTCCGGCTGTTCTGCCGGAAAAAGGGACAGGTCGGCCGATAGGCAGTTCGGCAGATGGGCAATGGGCCGGTCGGCAAGTAGTGAACCATCGAGCCGATAAGCGCAATGAATCAGGCCCAATGAAAAAATTTGAAGTTTACAACCTCGACTTCCCTTATCTGAACGGAGCTTTTCGACCGTTCATCCACCCGCAATGAAACAGTAACCCCGATGGCCGTGGGGATGCTGGCGTCCGTAGCGGCTATCCCTTAAACTCTTGATGCTCTGCAACGACGTAGAGGCGGGTCAGACCTTTCTCTACCGGCCCATCGGCCCACCTGCCGGCCTGCCTGTCTGCCCATCTGCCGAACTGCCTTATTGCCTTACTGCCCAATGACCGAGTCATGGCCGAATCCCGCGGCCTCGTGTTCGTCTTGGACGACGAGCCCGACATCGTCGAGGCGCTGACCGAAGTCCTGGAAGACGAGGGCTACGCCTGCCGTTCGGCCCGGGACCCCCTCACGGCCCTGGCTCAACTCGAGCAGGAGGAGCCCGACGCCGTCCTCTTAGACCTGCGGCTTCCCTACATGGACGGCCGGGAGGTCTTCCAACGGCTTCGGCGCCGCTATCCGGATTTACCCGTCCTCATCATCACGGCCCACGGCGATATCCCGACGGCCGTCGAGTTTATCCGACAGGGCGCCTTCGAGTTCCTCGAAAAGCCCCTCCATCGGGAGCGGGTCCTGACGGCCGTCCGTAACGCCGTCGAGCAGTACCGCCTCAAGCGGACCCAGGCCTGGCTCCAGCATTGGGCGGCACCGCCGCGCCTGCTGGGCCACAGCCCGGCCATCGAGCGGCTGCGGGAGGAGATCGAGCGGGCCGCCCGGACCGATGCGACCGTCCTCATCGTCGGGGAATCCGGAAGCGGCAAGGAACTCGTCGCCTGGGAAATCCACCACCGGTCCCCCCGTCGGAACGGACCCTTCGTGCGGGTCAACTGTGCCGCCATCCCGAAGGAACTCATCGAGAGCGAGCTCTTTGGCCACAAAAAGGGTGCCTTCACGGGTGCCATCTCGGACTACCGGGGTAAGTTCGAGCAGGCCGACGGCGGCTCGATTTTCCTGGACGAAATCGGTGACATGAGCCTGGAGGCCCAGGCGAAGGTCCTGCGGGTCTTGGAGACGGGGGAGATCGAGCCCATCGGGTCGGGGCAGTCGCGGTTCGTTCGCGTACGGGTCATCGCGGCCACGAATCAAGACCTGGCGGCCCGTATCCGTCAGGGCCTCTTTCGGGAGGACCTGTACTATCGTCTCACGGTCCTGGTCATCCGAGTCCCGCCCCTGCGGGAGCACCGGGAAGACATCCCCGAGTTGGTCGAGTGGTTTGCCGAACAGTATGCTCGCCGGAACGGCCTGCCGGCCATCCGATGGTCGCCGGTGGCCTTGGAGCGGCTGAAGGCGTATGCCTGGCCGGGCAACGTGCGGGAACTCCGGAATTTTGTCGAGTACTGCCTGACGCTCCATACCCGACCCGAGATCACGGCCGCCGACGTCGAGGCCTATCTGGCGGACCTCCGGCGTCGGGTCGGGGGGCCGCCGGCGGAGGTCCCGGCGGTCGGACCGGTGAGCGTTCCCGTCGACCCGGCCGGGCCGCTCCATGCCTTTCTCGAGCGGGTCGAGAAGTGGTACATTCAAAGGGTTTTAGAGCAAACGGGCGGCAATGTGGCGGAGGCGGCCCGACGGCTCAAGATCCCGCGGAGCAACCTTTACAAGAAGATGGAAAAGTACGATATTAAGATCCGGAAGGGCGTGGAGTAGGTGCGACCGTCGCTCCGGCCATCGGCCGGGGAGGAAAGTCCGGACTCCCCAGGGCCGCATGGTTCCGTAAGGGAACCGGGGGCAACCCCAGGGAAAGTGCCACAGAGAACAGACCGCCGGACTCCCCTCCAAATGGGGGTCCGGTAAGGGTGAAACGGTGGGGTAAGAGCCCACCGCTCGCCGGGTGACCGGTCGAGGCACGGCAAACCCCATGCGGAGCAAGGCCGAATAGGGACGCCAGGAAGGGTGGCCCGTCCGAAGACCGCCTGCGGGCGGTCGGGCGTCCGGGTAGGCCGCTGAGATGAATGACGGTCCGCGCCCGACCGGGCGCGAACAGAATCCGGCTTACGGCCTGCTCCACGTCCCTTCCTCCCTCATTCGTGACGACGTGATGGCGTGATGAATGATGAGCCGGGAATGGCCTCGTCACGCCGCCACGCCGCCACGGAACTCATGGAAGGCACTATCCAGCAAGTCCCCGTGTGGGAGCTGGTGGCTGGCTTGTTCCATCGCCGGGCCACCGGGATCGTGACCTGCGAGCAGGGCCGCCAACGGCGGGTCTTCTACGTCCAAAATGGCCGCATCGTCTTTGCCCGGTCGAATGCCCTGGACGACCGCCTGGGCGAACTCCTGTTCCGGCAGGGCCGACTTCGGTACCGGGACTTGGTCGAGGCCGCTCGGGAAATTCGGCCCGGCCGTCGTTTGGGGATGGTCCTCGTCGAACGTCGTCTCCTGACGCCCGAGGAACTCGTCCAGGCGGTCCTCCAGCAGGTCCGTTCCATCGTCTTTCACGTCTTCACCTGGGTCGAGGGCCGGTGGTCCTTCGAAGCGACGGCCTCGATTCCCCAGGAGGTCATCACGCTGAACATCCCGATGCACCGGCTGTTGTATACGGCCATCCTGCAAATCCC
>JAUQPV010000147.1 GCA_030550225.1 Acidobacteriota bacterium
GCGGATATCGGCCGAGTCCAAGTCGGTCAGCCCGTGGCCTTCACGGTCGATGCCTATCCGGACCGGGTCTTTCACGGGCGGGTCGAGCAGATCCGGCTTCAGCCGACGGTCAATCAGAACGTCGTGACCTATACGGTCGTCATCGATGCCCCGAACCCGGAGGGTCAGCTCCTGCCGGGAATGACGGCCAACGTGACGATCCTGGTCGCCGAGAAGCCGGACGTCTTGAAGGTCCCCATGATGGCCCTGCGGTTTATGCCGCCCCGGGAGTACTTGGAGCGGTTTCGGTCTGAGCGGTCGGACCGAGGTCGCCGTCCAGAGCGGCCGTCTGGGGATGACGGAGCCGGGGCCTTCCGGGGTAGGGGCTCGGTCCCGCCGCCTTCCCCAGACCGGGCCGAGGGCCGATCGGCGTGGTTCGGTCCCCGAGACCCCTCGCGGGGCCTCCTATGGGTCTTGGACCCGTCGACGAGACGGATCCGTCCTGTTCCCGTCCGGACCGGTCTTTCGGACGGGACCTACATCGAGGTCCAGGGCGATCTGACCCCCGGCATGGAGGTGGCCATCGGCCTGATGACGGGTCCCGAGCGAGCGGCCCGGAACCCGCAACAGCCGCCGAATCCCTTCATGTTCCGCAGGTTCTAAACAGGTTCTAAATATGGCTGAGACCCCTATCATCTCGATTCGGAACCTGACCAAGGTCTATCGTCTCGGCGAGGTCGAGGTCCCGGCCCTCCGGGGGGTCGACCTCGACATTTACCGGGGGGAGTTTATCGCCATCATGGGGCCCAGCGGGTCGGGCAAGTCGACGTTGATGAACCTCATCGGCTGTATGGACGTGCCGACGAGCGGCGAGTATTACCTGGACGGCGTCGACGTCCGGCGCCTGTCGAAGAACGATCTGGCCCGTATTCGGAACAAGAAGATCGGCTTTGTCTTCCAGGCCTTTAACCTCTTGGCGCGGGCGACGGTCTTGGAGAACGTCGAGCTTCCCCTGATTTATGCGGACGGGATTCCCGGTCGGGAGCGTCGGGCTCGGGCGCTCCGGGCTCTCGAGCTCGTCGGGTTGGCCGACCGGGCCCATTTCTACCCGACCCAACTATCCGGCGGCCAACAGCAACGGGTCGCCATCGCCCGGGCCATCGTCAACGACCCGGTCGTCATCTTGGCCGACGAGCCGACGGGTAACCTGGATACGCGGACGAGTGTCGAGATCATGGGCGTCTTCCAGGACCTCAACGAGCGGGGCATCACGATCGTCCTGGTGACACACGAGCTGGACATCGCTCAATTTGCCATGCGGGTCGTGGAGATGCGGGACGGTCAGATTCATCGGATTCGGCCGGTCGAGAACCGTCGGCGGGCTGAGTTGGGTGTTGGATATTAGGTGCTGAGGGTTGGGTATGAAAGACCACGGACCACAGGCCACAGACCTTTTCGGGGGCCGGTTCGCTTCGTCTCGAGACGGGGCATTCCGACAACTCCGTTAGGTCTGTGGTCTATGGTCTGTAGTCTGTGGTCTTTCTTAACACCCAGCACCCAACACCTAACACCTAACACCTAACACCTAACACCCAATACCCACGTAAGGGAGCCATGCGATACATCAGCATCTTACGGGTCGCTTACCGGGCCTTGGGTCAAAACAAACTGCGGTCCTTCCTGACGATGCTGGGGATCATCATCGGGGTGGCCGCCGTCATCGCCATGCTGGCCATCGGACACGGCGCCCGGGATGCCGTCCAGGCCCAAATCGCCAGTCTGGGGACGAACGTCCTCATCGTCTTCCCGGGAGCGGCCAATCAGGGCGGCGTCCGGATGGAAGCCGGGACGGCCCAGCGGCTGACCGAGGACGACGCCACGGCCATCCGGCGGTATTGCCCGGCCGTGCAGTACGTGACGCCCGTCGTGCGGACCGGCGCCCAGGTCGTGGCCGGCGCCCAGAACTGGCGGACTGTCGTCTACGGGGCCTATCCAGAGTACTTCATCATCCGGGACTGGTCTCTGGAGCGGGGCCAACTGTTTACGGAGACGGACCTGCGGGGGGCGACAAAGGTCTGCGTCATCGGCCGGACGGTTGCCACTCAGCTCTTCGGCGACGCCGACCCCGTCGGCCAGACGATTCGCATCCGAAATATCCCCTTTAAGGTCCTCGGCGTCTTAGCGCCCAAGGGGCAAAACGCCTTCGGGCAGGATCAGGACGACCTCATCGTGGCGCCCTTCTCGACCGTCCAGAAGCGCCTCATGGGCGTGACCCACGCCAACACGATCCTGGCCTCAGCCCGGTCCGTATCGGAAATTCGGGAAGCCGAGGCTCAGATCACCCAGCTCCTGCGGGACCGCCACCGGCTGACGCCGAACGAGGAAAACGACTTTACTATCCGCACGCAGGTCGATATCGCCAACGCGGCGGACGCCACTTCCCGGACGATGGCGATGTTGCTGGCCAGCATTGCCGGCATCTCCCTCATCGTGGGCGGGATCGGCGTCATGAACATCATGCTTGTATCGGTGACCGAGCGGACTCGGGAGATCGGCATCCGCATGGCCGTCGGGGCCCGGGAGGTCGACATCATGGCCCAGTTCCTGATCGAGGCCGTCGTCCTGAGCGTCTCGGGCGGCCTCATCGGCATCGTCTTGGGTGTCTTCGTCTCTCGAACGCTGACCCGCTTGCAGGGCTGGCCGGTCTCGCTCCCGCCGGAAGCCATCGCCCTGGCCTTCTTGTTTGCCGTAGCCGTCGGCGTCTTCTTCGGCTGGTACCCGGCCCGCAAGGCCGCCCGTCTGAATCCCATCGAGGCCCTGCGATACGAATGACAGTGCCGTTCGGTTCGTGAAAACCCGTATGAATTTAGCCTTTCCGATCCCTCGGGGAGGAGGGTTTTTCAGGCTTCGGCAGATAGGCAGTTCGGCAGATGGGCAGGTGGTCGAAAAAGCCCGGGGGCCGCTCCTTGCCCATCCAGGATTCTATCTGCCTATCTGCCGACCTGCCCATCGGCCGGACGTTTGAAAAATCGTGTTTCCCGGGCGCGGGCCCAAGCCGTCCCGACGCCATTCTCCCGAACCGAACGGCTCTGCGAACACCCAACACCCAGCACCCAAGACCTAACACTGCGACTCACGTCCCCCGGCCCGGGCCGATGGTCGAGCCCACGGGTTCGCCCAAGACGATCCGCCGCAGGTTGCCGGCCTCCCAGATGTTGAAGACGACGACCGGCAGGCCGTGTTCCATGCACAGGGAGATGGCCGTCGAGTCCATGACCCGGAGGCCCATCTGGAGGAAATCTTGATAGCTGACGTGGGCCAGCTTGCGGGCCGACAGGTTCTTGAGGGGGTCGTCGGTGAAGATGCCCTCGACCTTGGTCGCCTTCAGGAGGACCTCGGCCTTGATCTCCAGGGCCCGGAGGGCCGCCGCCGTATCGGTCGAGAAGAAGGGATTCCCCGTCCCGGCGGCAAAGATGACGATTCGCCCCTTCTCCAGGTGCCGGATGGCCCGGCGGCGAATAAGCGGCTCGGCGACCTCCTTGACTTCCAGGGCCGACTGACACCGGGTGACCATCCCGTGCCGTTCCAGCATATCCTGTAAGGCCAGGGCGTTCATCAGGGTCGCCAGCATCCCGATGTAGTCGGCCAGGGCCCGGTCCAGGCCCTGCAGAGCGGCCTCACTCCCTCGAAGGATGTTGCCGCCCCCGACGACGATGGCGACCTCCACGCCCAGTTCGTGCACGCTCTTGATTTCCTGGGCCACGTACTTAAGGAATTCGTAGTCGATGCCGTAAGGCTGATGACCCCGGAAGGCCTCCCCGCTGAGCTTCAGCAGGATCCGACGGTACCGAAGATTTTCATGAGGCATGCAGATACCCCACGCCGAAAAATGCCACGATGCAAGATACAGGATGCGGGCTGCGGGATGCAAGATGGGTGTTGGGTGTTAGGTGCTGGGTGTTGGGTATGAAAGACCACGGACCACAGGCCACAGACCTTTTCGGGGGGCCGGTCCGCTTCGTCTCGAGACGGGGCATTCCGACAACTCCGTTAGGTCTGTGGTCTATGGTCTGTAGTCTGTGGTCTTTCTTAACACCTAGCACCCAATACCCAACACCCAATCCCGAAAAAGGGTAGGAAAGGTTGACCCCCCAGCGGGTCTCCTGTATGATGGCTCTGGACTTTGGGGACTCCGGGAGGGCCCCTATGAGACAATCCCTCTGGAAATGGGCAGGTCTCGCGTGGGTCGTGCTGACGTCCGGGGCGGGATGGACCCAATCGACATGGCGAAAGGTAACGGACGAAAAGGGACATGTCACTTATACTAATGCCGGCCTACCGTCGACCCGTCCGGCGGGACGGTATGCACTGAGTCCGACAAAATATCGGGCCTTCGAGGCTTATATCGATACCCTGGCACGGGAACACGGCCTCAGCAAGAAGCTGATCTTGGCTGTCATCGCCATCGAGTCGGACTTTCAGACGCGGGCCCTGTCCCCGAAGGGAGCCATCGGCCTCATGCAGCTCCTCCCCGAGACGGCCCGGCTGTACGGCGTGCGGAATCTCTGGGACCCTTACGAGAATCTGCGGGCCGGGGTCGCTCATTTGGCTTACCTGGTCCGGCGGTACCAGGGGAACCTCCGACTGGCCCTGGCCGCTTACAATGCCGGGGAGGACGACGTGGACCGCCATGGCGGGATCCCGCCCTTTGCAGAGACCCAGGCCTACGTCAAGAAGGTCTTGGAGATCTATGGTCAGCCCCATACATACGTCTACCGCTTCGAGGACGAGAAGGGGGTCCTGCATTACGCCTTTGAGGCACCGGACCCGCAACGCTATCGAAACATCCGCCGCATCCCCCTGACGACCCAAGTCTGGGACAGCGGGCCGGACGTCCGGCGAGTCCCCGATCGACAGACAGACCCAGGGGCGGCGGGCCGGTCTCGTCTGACGGAGGGTGGCGCTTCTACTTTCGCAGGGGGTGCCCCAGGGGAGCCTGAATCCAAGTGAGCCGAAAAAGGATTGGGAGATCGAGATGCCCAATTTGGAAGCCTTGTTCTTAGAAAACCTGACGAAGGGGAAATCCCTTTTGGACCAAGGTCAGTACGAAGAGGCCATCGCTTACCTGGAACGGGCGTATCGGATCAAGCCCGACGACATCAAAGTCCTCAACATGTTAGGGACGGCTTACTTTAAGGCCGAACGCCTGGACAGCGCCGAGGAAATTTACGAAATCCTGGCTCGCAAAAACCCGAATGTCCCCGTCCTTCATTCCAACCTGGGGATGATCCGTCTGAAGAAGAAGGACTGGGAAGGCGCTGAGATGGCCTTCCAACGGGTCGTCGAGCTTCAACCGGATAACAAGCGGGCCTATGGGTACCTGGGACTCATCTATGAACAGCAAGGTCTCTTGGAACAGGCCCTGACATATTACGAGCGGGCCGGCGCCGAGGGCCCGGCCGAGCGGGTGCGGGCCCGTTTGCGGACCATGTGGCCGGCGGCCGTTAGGACCGAGGAACCCGTCGACGAGGCGGACATCGTGGCGGCCGAGCCTTTAGCGGCTCGGGCCCCGGAACCCCCGCCTCCGCCGACACCCGCTGTGCCTACACAGCCGTCGACCCCGGAGCCAGTGCCAGCTTGGGGCGGGCCTCCGCCGGCGCCGTCCGCCCCGGTGCCGGGTGAAACGACGACCCGTCCCTTGGAAGAAGTCATCCGGGCGCTTCAGTCCCAACCCATGCCCTGGGAACCGCCGGCGCCGCCGCCACCGGCGACGGCGTCCGAGCCTCCGGTCCCGCCGCCCGAGTCCGTCCCGTCAGGTCCGGAAGCTGTCCCGGCATCCGTCGCCTCGGCGCCCCCGGAGGAGTTCGTTTCCCCGACGCCGGTCCCACCCCTCCCGACGGAGACGGCCCCGTCGGCCGGCCGTCCGCCTGATTGGAGCCTCGGGATGGTGATCCCGATGCCCCCGACGGAGGCGCCCCCGCTGAGTCCGGTGCCCCCGACCGAGGAAATGGAGCCGACCTCCGTCGTCCCGCCTGTACCAACCCCAGAGTTTCCACCTGCCGAGGCGGTGTCCCCCACACCGGCCGAAGCCGAGGAGCCCGTCGAGCCGGCGCAGACGACGCCGCGACCCTTTACGCCTCCGCCGGAGTCCCCGCGGGTCTCGATCGGAGAGCGGATCCAACCCACCCTCCTGCTGGGCGCTGAGGCTACGGCCCAAATCCCGACGGGCCGGCCGGTCAACCTGGGGATTTATGCCCGGGAGCAACTTTACGTCTACCCGCCCGTCGGTTCGGAACGGTTTTTGCTCCTGGAACCTCACCTGTTAGAGGTCGTCTTGTCCGACCGTATCTTGTTCCGAGAGGGTTCATTGGTCGGTTACTCGGGCGACTTGCGCTTTGAGGCCGTCGAGATCCCGAGCGGGCCGCCCGTCGTGATGGCCCAGGGCTTCGGCCTCATGTTTCTGGCCTATGAGCGACGTTCAATTCACCTGATCTCCCTCAACGAGGAGACGA
>JAUQPV010000148.1 GCA_030550225.1 Acidobacteriota bacterium
GTCGAAAGGGCAAAGAGCTAAGGGCATAGGGCAAAGAGCATAGAGCAGGAGGATAGACGCCGGTCTGCCGACCTGCCGACTGCCCATCTTCCTACTACCTCTCGTTGCCCCTCCTCAGGGCAGGTACAAGGCCTGCCCCTTCCTGCCGACCGCCCGACCTCCCCAAAGTGACAAGCGGCCAGCAGGTTCGTTGTCTTGTCAGGTAAGTGGGATTGCTTTATCTTGTACCCTTGACAGAGCCGTTCGGTTCATGGGAATGGCGTCGGGACGGCCTTTTCCACCACCCGAGAGGCACGTTTTTCAAAGATACGGGATGCGGAGGGCTGGAGGCCTCGGCGACGGCTTTTTCTCGATCCCTGGCCCTATCTGCCGACCTGCTGACGGCCCATCTGCCGGATAGAGGTCGAATACCCCCTTCCCGCCGTCGGGGAGGGGTTGGACCCGGAGAGAACCAACGATGGCGACGGACTCGAATCGCTCGTGGGACGATACGTTGAATCTGCCCCGGACGACGTTCCCGATGCGGGCCCAGCTTCGGGAGCGGGAGCCTCAAATGATCGAGCGGTGGCAAAAGGCGGACCTCTACCCGAAGGTACGGTCCGCTCGCCGGGGGGCACCCCTTTTTGTCTTACATGACGGGCCGCCCTACGCCAACGGGCCGATCCATCTGGGGACGGCCCTCAACAAAATCCTGAAGGACATCGCCGTGAAGTCCCACCTCCTGCTGGGCTACGACGCGCCCTTCGTACCGGGCTGGGACTGCCACGGGCTTCCTATCGAGTTGAACGTCGAGAAGGAGCTGGGCGCCCGGAAGCAAACGATGGACCCCGTCACCTTCCGGCAATACTGCCGGGCCTATGCGGAGCGCTTCATCGAAATCCAAAAGCAGGGCTTCATCCGCTTGGGCTGTCTGGGCGACTGGTCCCATCCCTACAAGACGATGGACCCCAAGTATCAGGCCACGATCGTGCGGGTCCTGGGCCAATTTGTGAAGGCGGGCCTGGTCTACCGGGGCCTCCGGTCCGTGCTGTGGTGTTATACGGACCGCACGGCCCTGGCCGAGGCCGAAATTGAGTACGAGGACCGCACGTCGCCCTCTATCTACGTGCGCTTCCGCATGGAGCCCGAATCGGCCGCCCGCGTGTTCGGCCCCGAATGGGCCGACCGTCCCGTCTACGCTGTCATCTGGACGACCACGCCGTGGACCCTGCCGGCAAACGTCGGCATCGCCTTCCATCCCGAATACGAGTACGGCCTCTACGAGGTCGACGGAACGTACTGGATCGTCGCTACGGCCCTGTGGCTCGCCGTGCAGGAGACGACGGGCGTCCGGGGCCGTCTCGTCCAGACCGTCCGGGGCACGGCCTTCGACCGAACCCGGTTTCAGCATCCCTTCCTGCCCCGGACGTCCCTGGGAATTCTGGCCGACTTCGTGACGCTCGAACAGGGCACGGGCCTCGTGCACACGGCTCCCGGCCATGGCCTGGAAGACTTCCTGGCGACCCGGGCTTACGACCTGCCCGTGCTGTCGCCCGTCGACGACGCCGGCCGTTTCACGGAAGAGGCCGGTGACTTGGCGGGCCTGCACGTCTTCGAGGCCAACCCGCGGATCATCGACCGCCTGCGGGAGCGGGGCGCCCTCCTGTGGGTCGGCACTATCCAACACAGTTATCCCCACTGCTGGCGATGCAAACAACCCCTGATCTTCCGGGCGACCGAACAGTGGTTCATCCGCATGGACGCCGGTGGCTTTCGAGAGCGGGCCCTGGCCGTGATCTCGACCGTCCGGTGGGTCCCGCCCTGGGGCGAGGAGCGCATTCGTCAGATGATTGCGACCCGACCCGACTGGTGCATCTCCCGCCAGCGCCTCTGGGGCGTCCCGATCCCCCAGTTCTACTGCAAGCAGTGCGGAACCCTTCTCCAGGACGACCGGGTCTTCGACCACGTGGCCGACATCTTCGAGCGGGAAACGGCCGACGCCTGGTACGCCCGACCGGCCGAAGAGCTGGTCCCGCCGGGCGCCCGCTGTTCGGCCTGCGGGGGGACGACCTTCGAAAAGGGCATGGACATCCTGGACGTGTGGTTCGACTCGGGCACGAGCCACGAGGCCGTCCTGGGGACATCGTCAGACCTTAAGTGGCCGGCTGACCTCTACCTCGAGGGCCACGACCAGTACCGCGGTTGGTTCAACAGCTCGCTCCTGGTCGGTGTCCTCACGCGGGGCGCCTCGCCGTACACGACCTGCGTGACCCACGGGTTCGTCGTCGACGAGACCGGCCAAAAGATGTCCAAGTCCTTGGGGAACGTCATCGAGCCAGAAACGATCTTCGAATCCTTCGGGGCCGAGATCCTGCGGGCGTGGGCGGCTATGGTCGACTTCCAGGAGGACATGCGTCTTTCGGAGAACATCCTCCAGATGGTCGCCACGCAGTACC
This sequence comes from Acidobacteriota bacterium, assembly GCA_030550225.1. Classification (GTDB taxonomy): domain Bacteria; phylum Acidobacteriota; class HRBIN11; order HRBIN11; family HRBIN11; genus HRBIN11. Next base: position 2,436 of record JAUQPV010000148.1, read on the forward strand.
GCAAGATTCGGAACACGATCCGCTTCATGCTCGGGAATCTCTATGACTTCGACCCAACGGTCCACGCCCAGCCCGTCGAGGCCCTTCCGGCCTTGGACCAGTACATGCTGGCCCAACTCATGGAGCTCGAACGCCGCGTGGCCCGGGCTTATGAAGACTACCGGTACCACGTCGTCTACCACGCCCTGTACCAGTTCTGCAATCAGGAACTCAGCGCTTTCTATCTCGACGTCTTGAAAGACCGCCTCTACTGCTCCCATCCGGACGACCCGGCCCGGCGGGCCGCCCAAACGGTCCTCTTCGAGACGACCCGTTCGCTCCTCCGCCTGATGGCCCCCATCTTCAGCTTCACGGCCGACGAGGCGTGGGCCCACTTGCCGGCCTATCCGGGCAAGCCCGACCACGTCTTTCTCGACACCCTGGCACCGCCGTACCGATGGGCCCTGGACTCGGAAAGCATCGAGCGGGTCCGGGAGTTTCGAGCCGTCCGAGAAGTAGCCCTAAAGGCCCTGGAGGAAGCCCGGGCGGCCAAACGGATCGGCAGTTCCTTAGACGCCCATGTGACCGTCCATCATCCCCTGAAGGACGCCTGGTTCCGGGATTACCTGCCCGAACTGCGGGAGATCCTGATGGTCTCCCAAGTGACCCTGGCGGCGGACCCGGACCTCCCGGCCCAGACCTACGAGGTCGAGGTCCGGCCTGCCGACGGCCGCCGGTGCGACCGTTGCTGGATGTATGACCCCGAAGTCGGCGGCCATCCTCGATGGCCTCAGCTCTGCCCGCGTTGCATCCGGGTCGTCGAACGATTAAACTTGTAACCGGAGTGCCGGTCGGCGGTCCCTTCGGGCCGCCGCGTCGGCGGGATCGAATGCCCTTATGCGTCTGCGGGACCGTGCCTGGTTCGTCTTGGTGTGCGCCGCGATCTTCATTTTGGACCAGCTCAGTAAGCGACTGGTCACGACGCACATGACCCTCTACCAGTCGATCCCGGTCCTGCCCGGCTTTCTGAACATCACGTACATTCACAACCGGGGAGTCGTCTTTGGCCTCTTTGCCGACACCGACCATCCGTTAGCCCAGAACGCGATTCTCCTGCTCTCCCTCCTGTCGTTTGGCGTCATCGTAGTGTATTTTTTCTTTTTGCGTCATGAAAACCATTGGGTCACCCTGGGCTTTTCCTTCGTCCTGGGCGGCGCCCTGGGCAATACCTGGGACCGCCTGACCCAGGGATACGTCGTGGACTTCCTGGACTTCTACTATGGGGAGTACCACTGGCCCACGTTTAACTTCGCCGACGCATTCATCACGCTGGGGATCGGCGTCCTGTTGTTCAGTATGCTCCAACTGTCCCGGTGGCCACGGACCGATGCCCCGTCCTGACGGCGGCCCTTGAAGGACCCAAGCTTCGTCTCGGGCCGATGCGGAGTGTCGGCTCTGTCCTGGGCCGGTCCGGACGAGGCGCTTCCGGCCCGTCGCATGAGCCCTCTGTCTCAGCCGCCCCGCGTGAGGCTTAGCCGATTCGGGTGACCGCGATGGTATTACGTGCCGTCCACGGCCGACCGGACGTCCTGTGGATCGCCGCTTACGACGATGCGACCTATCATGCCCAGAGTTATCTGGTTTTACATCCGAAGGGGAATCTCCTCGTCGATGTGCCGGCCTATCAGGTGGACGTGATCCGCGCCATTCAACGTCGGGGCGGCGTGCGGTACATCTTCATCACCCATAAGGACGACATCGGGGCGGCGGCCTCCTTCCACGAGTTCTTCCAGGCGCGGATCATTATCCACAAGAGCGAGGCTCGGTACGTCCAGGGTGTCGAGGTCGAGGTCCCCTTCGAAGGTGACTTTATGCTGAATTCGGATATCGCCATCGTCCATCTGCCGGGTCACACGCCGGGGAGCTCGGCACTCTTGGACCTGCGGCCGCCCGGCGTCCTGTTCATCGGCGACGCCCTTAATATCCACCCGCAGGGTCAACTCTTTGTGCCGCCTCACCCGTGGGACTTCGACCCCGTCCTGAAGCGGGTCGTCTTGCGGAAGCTTCTCCAGTACGACTTCGAGCTGATCCTGCCGGCCCATCCGCCAGAGCCGGGCCGGTACGTCTCGGAGCGGGGCCGAGAGCTGTTAGAGCAACTCTTGCGGCGGATTTTGTAATCGGAGCGCAGACGTCCCGTCTGCCGGAGCGCAGACGTCCCCGTCTGCGGGAATGCAGACGTCCCCGCCTGTGTCCCGTCGAAGAACACCAAGGGGATACGGATGAACCAGCGGAAGGATATCCGAAAGCGTCGCTCCCGGCGGGTAGCTTCGCCCCGGGTCCAGCGGGCGGCCCATCGGGCGCGTCCGGCGGCGGCTTCGACGCGGAAGACCCGCCCGCGCCCGTCGACCCGACCATCGGTCGTTCGTCTGACCCTGCCACCGGGACCCCAGCGGTACCTCCGGGTTCGTTTGGCCCGTCTGGCCGGTCACTTGCAGACGGTCATCCGTATGATCGAGACGGGTGCCGACTTCAAGGACGTCATGACCCAGTTGGCGGCCGTCCGGTCGGGTCTCACGGGCGTGACGGCTCGGATGGCCGAGATGTATGTGACGGCCTGGGTCGATGCGGGGATGACCCGGCGGGGGGACCGACGGTCCTTAGAAGCCCTCCTGACCATCCTCAAGTTCCTGGCCCGGGCATACTAATGTTCCGGTGTTGGGTCTTAGGTGTTCGGTGTTGGGTGATCTTTGAACACAGCCGTTCAGCTTATGGCAACCCGTATGGGTTCAGCCTTTCTGGCCCTTCGGGGAGGATGCCTTTTCAAGCATCGTGACGACGCCGGTCTCGAGCCGTTCGCCTCGACGACGGCTTCTTTCTGGACTCCGTCGCGTCGTCACGACGTTACGACATCACGATGCTTAAAAACCATCCTCTTCGAAGGGTCGGAAAAGTCGAATCCGTGCGGGTTTTCACGGGTCAAACGGCTGTGTTAAGAACCGAACACCCAAGACCTAACACCGGCAGTCAGCAATTCCGGACGACGACTTGGCCCTTCATCCCCTTGTGACCCTTCCCGCAGTAGAAAGCGCACTTAAATTCGTAGGTCCCCGGGGCCGGCGCCGTGAACTCGACAGAGGTCGTCTTCCCCTTGGGGAGTTTGACCTTCACGCCCACCGCTTTGAACTCGAAGCCGTGGTCCCGGTCCTGGGTCTCGATGAGGAGGCGGACCCGCTCGCCGCTACAGAGCTCGATCACGTTCGGTTGGTACTCCCAGTTTTTCGCCACGACGGGAATTTCCCGGGGCGTGTCGGCCGCGACCGCCAGGAAGGGGAGGATCAGGAGTCCGGTCAGGAGACGGTACCCTCGCATGGGGATCCTCTTTTTCGTGAGATACGGAAGGCTTCGGGCCGCTCCGGTCTCGTAGGAGCCGGCGCTTTTCCAGAGAGGGGACGGCGGAAGTAGAGTTCCGAGCTATAGTACGCGCATAAGCGCCACGAAGCAAGGTGAAGCTGGCTGGGGGCGATTGCGCATTTATTTTGAGGTAGTGAACAAGGGGGGGTCTGTTGCGATTTGATTTGGAGGCGGGCAGAACGGGCTGCCGGGGACGTCCGCTCCCACCGACACCAAATTCGGTTAGCCGGCCGTCCGGCGTCCGCCGGCCGGGGACGCGAATAACGGGACCTCGACCGAGTAGATGTAAGGCGGGCGATACACCTGGACGGCCGCCCGGGCGACCTGGAAGAGGCTGATAGCGCTTCGCACCAGGGCCTCCTCGCTGTTCAGGGTCTGGTCGTTGACCTGGACGACGACGTCGCCGGGTCGGAATCCGATGGCCGCCGCCGGGCTTTCCGGTCGAACCTCCGTCAAGAGCCATCCGTACTCGAGTGGGATGTCGTACCGTCGGCGGATCTGCGGCGTGACCAGGACCCCGCGCAGGCCCATCAGCTGATAGATGACATCGGCGGCCTGGGAGGCCGTCAGGGCCTGGAGGCGGACGCGAAGCGTCTGACTCTGCGTCCCTCGCAGGACCTCGATAGTTACGTCCTTATCCGGCGGCAGGCTCTCCCATATCC
>JAUQPV010000149.1 GCA_030550225.1 Acidobacteriota bacterium
GATCGCCGGGCCGTATCTCCGGTGGATCGATCCGCGGGTCCCGAGATGGTCCTGCAACTGGGACATCGGGACTTCGTATGGGCTGTCCTTTTCTCGCCGGACGGTCGGGTGTTGGCGAGCGGGGGTCGGGACCGGACGGTGCGTCTGTGGGACGTGGAGAGGGGGGCTTTGTGGCGGGTCTTATCGGGGCATGAGGGGGAGGTGACGAGCGTGGCGTTTTCGCCGGACGGTCGGGTGTTGGCGAGCGGGGGTCGGGACCGGGCCGTCCTGCTGTGGGACGTTGAAACAGGGTCCCTTCGGCGGGCCTTGCCAGGGCATGAGGGGGAGGTGACGAGCGTGGCGTTTTCACCGGACGGTCGGGTGTTGGCGAGCGGGGGTCGGGACCGGGCCGTCCTGCTGTGGGACTTGGGCATGTATGCTCTCCGAAAAATCCTCTGGCATGAGAGTGACGTGTTCACGGTCGCCTTTTCCTCAGAGGGACACACCTTGGCGACTGGTGGATTGGGGAAGGCCGCTCGACTTTGGGATGTCTCGACGGGCACGGTCCGGCTGACGTTGGAGGCCCACGAGAGTGCCGTTTTTTCGATCGCCTTTTCGCCAAATGGCAAGCTTATCGCCACGGGGGGCGGAGATCGGACGGTCCGGCTGTGGAATGCGCAGACAGGTGAACTGAAGCGGGCCTTTCAGGGGCATAGCCATTTTGTGTGGTTTATCGATTTCCTCTTGGATGGTAAGACGGTGGCCGTCGGGGGCGGCGACAAGGCCATCCACTTTTGGGACTTGGCGGCGGGTGAACTGAAGAAGACAGTGTATTTACCGAAGCTTCTGGCCGCTTCGATAGCCGTCACCCCGGACGGTCGGACCCTGGCGGTCGGTCGCATGGACCGGATGATCGAGCTCCAAGACGTCGATACGGGGGCCTCTAAGCGGACCCTGGCGGGTCATGAGGACGTCGTGCTGGCCGTGGCTTTTTCGGCGGACGGTCTGGTCCTGGCCAGTGGGAGTGCAGACCGGACGGTGCGTCTGTGGGAGGTCCTGTCGGGCCGACTGAGGGCCACGCTGGTCGGTCATGAGGATACCGTCCTTTTCGTCATCTTCTCACCGGAGGGTCGTTGGTTGGCCAGTGCATGTAAGGACCGGACGGTGCGTGTCTGGGACACGGCGACTGGGCGACCGAAGCGGGCTTTTCAAGGTCACGGTCTGTTAGGGCGGTCCGTTGCTTTCTCCCCGGACGGGCGCTTCATCGCTATCGGGAGTGCGGACCGGACTGTACGCTTGTGGGACGTCGATACGGGGGTCCTGCTGAAGACATTTTCAGGAGAGGGGGCTCTGGCTCGGGCTGTCGCCTTTTCACCCGACGGCCGGGTCTTAGCCGTCGGGAGCGAAGATCGCAGGGTCCGATTATGGGATGTCCAGACGGGGACCCTTCAGAGGGTCCTGGAGGGCCATAGCGGGGAAGTGTACTCCGTAGCCTTTTCATTGAGGGGGAGCGTCGTGGCCAGTGGGGGTGCCGACGGGACGGTCCGGCTGTGGAGGGTTTTGGACGGATCACCGATTGTCACGTGGATGACCCTATACCCCATGGGCAAGACGGGGGTCGCGACGGAGTGGGTCGCCGTCACACCCGATGGATACTATATGGGCTCGCCGGGCTTAAAGTCTTATGTCTGGTGGCTCGTCGACGGTCGGCTGTATCCGCCAGATGCCTTCGAAGGCCAGTTCCATCGGCCGGACCAGGTGCGGAAGAGCCTCCAAGCTGTCGTGACGGGGTAATACGGAGTGATAGAGGGATGAAGTAACGGGTGGCGAAGTGACGAAGTAAGTCAGGGAACGTCGACCCTCTCAACACCGGCAGTCATTCCGATGTCCGTCTTCCGGAGCCTGCCATCTTGTAGGCGTTTATCCTCTGAACACGGGCAGTGATGCCGGTGTCATCCTTGGAGAGCCGGGAGTTATCCCGGTGTCAACCTCATGAACCGGCAATACGGCGAACAGCAAAGAATGGGACCCTACTTTCCCCCTCCCCATCTGCCTATTTCCCTACCCTGTCCGGTTTCCTTCCCGGTTCCTGGAGCCCGGCGGTTCATAGAGGGTCGGAGGACTCCTGGCAAAGGATGACGTAACCTCGGTAAGGGCTGGCGGCAACGGGCATCGGTGAAAAGAGGACCGGCACGGAGCCTGGAGTCCGGAAAGTCCGGACGCCTTGGAACCAGGGGCGGCCGCCGAAGGAGTGGGCGTAGGCGAGAACAGGCACGTCAGGTCGAAGGACGACCTTGGGGATCGGCAGGGCTTGCGTGTCGACATACGACTCGACACAGCGGAGGGCCTCTCGAGGGCGCCACGGTGGGGTGGGGCGAAGGTCCCAAACGGTCATCATCGGGTGCCACCGGGTGGCCGTCGAACCAGAAGGATAAAAGTGCTGGATCAGAAATATGCGGGCTGAGTCCAGACTCTCAGAAAGGAGTAGACGACTTAAGCTCTCATAGTGGCGTCGCACGGGGATGGGGGTCGTCCCCCGCCAGAGTGCGACAAAGGGCGACGGATAGCCGATTCGAAGGCGCCAGGTCTCGCTCCCGGCCAGGACGGGGACGGGGTCCGAGACGGCCGTGATGAACCAGTTCGACGGGAATCGGTAGGGTGGCCCGGTGTAGATTTGGACGACCCATCGGACCGTGCCGTCGGCAGGGACCTGGACGGACCAGGTCCACCACTGGACCCATGGAGGCGGGTGAACAGGGCCCGCCGCTGGGGCATCGCTTCGAGGAGGGGTGATAAATCCAAGGGGCGGCCTTTCCGCATGCAAGGAAGGGCCGGATAGGACGGTCGGTGGTCGGAGCCAGTGCCGCACGTGGCCTAAGGATGCCCAGGTCGCTTGTCGGAAGGCCCGAGCCGTGGCGGTGATATCGCGTCCCATCTGGTGCAAGATGTGATAAAAAGGGAAGCGCTCGCCGAGGCGTCCGTCGTCGTATCCCCGCCAGGCCCCGGCGATGAATCCGACCGTCAACAGGACATTCCACAGGGTGAATCCCCCCGCGATAGCCCATCGGAACCAGCGTTGCGCGGACCGCCTGGGGTAGAACCCAGGGTCGGTCCTCGGGGTCTCTAAGAATCGGGCGATCCCAAAGGGAATCCAGGGTACCAGTCCCATCAACAGACGTTGGCCGCAAGAGACGCCGGCCCACCAGTCGTGATAGGTCAGCGTGATACCTAAGAGGCCCACCGTACTGGTCAGGGCCAGAGGGCGACTCAAGCCCGACATGCGAGTCCACCCGAGGAGAGCCGCCAGGACGATGGGATGCCACACGGCGAAGCCCCGGACGGGGTGGAGCCACAGGGCCCATGCCCGGAAGCCGACCCATCGCAGGGCTTCCGGCCATGGATAATTCCATACGAAGAGGCGCGGACTGTAACCCGTGGCCCCGATGTGTTCCATCCACGTGGCCTGATACCCTAAGAGAAAGGCGACCCAAGGCGCTGCTCCCACAAGACCCCAGAGGGCCCATCGAGTGGCGGCCGCCCGCCGAGCCCGCCCGATGCCGACGACGGTGGCCAGACTCGCCGGTACGACCCACAGGAGCAAGGCGTATCGGGTCGCCACGGCAGCCCCCCACGCCAGGCCGGATACGACGCCCCCCAGTCTTTGCCATGCCGACCGGGACGACTCGGCCATCCGAATCCCACCCAGGCCCAGGATCAGGAGGGCGACCTCCGCCGCATGGCTGAACAGGGGAGCTCGACTTGCATAGTACAGCCACGGCGTCCCCCAAAAGGTCAGGAGGATGGCCCATCGGGCCCGCCCGGGACGGACTCCCGCCCAGGCCGTCACAAGCATTTCCAGGACGACCATGGCCCAGATGGTCAGACTTCCCAGGACGGCCCACGCGCCCAAAACCCGTCCGAGCGGATAGGGCACATAGGCCCAACCGGCCAGGGTCACCCGACGAAACCCCGCATCCCCCAGGGCCATCCCGGGCCAGAGAACGATAGCCATCCCAGGCGGATAGAAGGAAGTCGGCTGGCCCGTCGTGGGCTCGACTCGAAAGAGGTATCGGAACGGCTCGACCGACTGGAGATACTCCTCCGCCGTCCAGTCTTGCCATCGATGGACGTACCAAGCCTCGGCGGCCGCATAATAATGGATTGCATCACTATTCAAGAAGACATCACCCCACAAGCCGACCGCTACCAACCAGCCTAAGGTGTACACGACGGCCGAGGTCAAAAGGCGTCGAACCATGAAGGGTCTCAGGTCTCAGGATAGGACAGTGGCCCCCGAAAGGATGACGAATGCGCCCGAGGGAACCCAAATCCCTGAAGCGGCTCGAATTTCTGAGGTCCCACCGATATCCGGCATCCGGGACTCGACACCTCAGGTCTTAGCGGTCCTCCACAGCAAAAGAGGCGAAGACGGCGTCGGAGAGCCACCGGCGGCGGACCTCAGCCGGCGAGATTCCCAGGTGAGACCAGTAAATCCTGATTCGGTGACGGCGGACGACCCGAGCGACCCACTGCTGAACCCGTTGGTGAAAACGGTCCTCCATAATCCGGAGTCGGATCTCTTCGAAGACCTCTTCCAAAGGAGCGATCCCAGCCGGCCGCCGGTCTAGGACTTTCAGGATGACATATACGTCTCCGATCTGGATCGGGGGCGCGCACTTCCCCGTCGGCGTCTGTCGGACGAGGGATCGGACCTCAGTCGGCAAGTCCTCCAACTCGACGATTCCGACGTACCCCTGCTGAAATCCCGCCGGGGGCTGGAATCCACCTTGACCCGAGCTGGCGAGATAGACGTAATGGTCAAACAGCTCAGGAATGACCTGGATCTGCTGATAGGCTTGTTGAGCCTCGGCAGCATCGGTGAGGCCTAATTGGGCCAAGAGGACTCGGTCGCCGCGTCGGAAGGCATCCTGATGCTCCATATAGTATGCCTGAACGTCTTCCGGGCTCACCTGGATAGAATCCGGATTATCTTGGTAGAAAGCATAATTGAGGGCGATGAGGGCTTGGGCGTCCTGCTTAAGGGCCGGGTCGGGTGGCACGGTCCGGTTCAAGACATGGGCCTCCAGTTTCCGAGGGGACACACCCTGCGTGTTCCGACTGGCTTCCTTCCGGGCCAGCTCGATCATTAAAAAGTCCTCGAGGTAGTGACGGATCAGCCATGTGTCGGTGACCGGCTCGGCAGAGAGGACTTCGTTGGGCACAAAATGGCGAATGCTCTCGACGACGGCGGCGACCGTGTATGCGCTGTCGTCGACCTCCAAGGCGATGGCTTGACTCGACCGGACCCGCGTCCGCCAGCTCTGAATCGTCAGCCCGAGGACCAGGACTGAAGACAAGGCGATAAGGAAGGCAACCCCCAAAGCGATGCGGTGCCATAGCCGAACGTCGTCGAGGCGAGCCCACGACTTCACGGCGTTCCCTTCCCGTCCAGGACTCGTAAGACGATAATATCCTTCTCCCCCCGCAGGAGTTCAACGAATCGGTCGGGATCGGCCTGACCGACCTGGTAGTGGTAAGGGGCCACCCGTTTCGGCCGGAAGGCTTTTACGCACTGGGCCGCTTCATCGGCGTCCATCGTATAGGGAAGGTTAATGGGAACGAGGGCCAGGTCGATATTTTTCAAAGCCCGCATCTCAGGCGTGCACTGGGTATCGCCGGCGATGTAAACCCGGGTCTTCTGAAACTGCAGGACGTAACCGTTGCCACGGCCCTTCGTATGATACTGGGCCCGGTCCGGGGATGTGTTGTACATCGGAACGGCCTCGACCTGCAGGCCTCGCCAGGTCCACGTCTGCCCGTTGGCCAACTCATGAAGCTTCATACCCGTTAAGGTCCCCTTGAGTTCCCGGACGACGGCCGGCGGGGCGACGACCTCCACGTCCGGGGCGGCCACAGACCGGATGGCCTCTGCGTCCATGTGGTCGTAGTGGACGTCGGTGATAAGGATGAGGTGCGCCTTCTTATCTTTCGGTAGAGGCGCCTGCTTCCAGGGGTCCACGGCGACGTGCCACGTCTGATCGCCTTCTCGCAGGGTGACCCACACGGTCCCGTGGTAGATCGGCGTGACCGTCAGGCCGTCGAGCCGGATGTCTCGCTCGGCCCCGACAGCCACCGCAACCAGGAGCCCGTAGCTCAGCCCGACGAAAAGCCACCGCCTGAAGCGCTTCATGGACACCTCCCACCCGCGATGGAAGGATTGCGGATTTCGAATTGCGAATTTGGGTGTCGGGGTACGGGTCGAGACTCCAAAATTTTCCTGACCTCTCTATCCCGACTCGCAATCCTCAATTCGCAATCCGAAATCTTTGCTTATTGCTTCCGGGCAGTCCGCTTCGACGACACCCGGCGGGCCGTCGCTCCGACCCAAGCCGCCAGGTCGATTTCCAGGCCGGCCAGGGCCTGGGGCCGGAAGACCTCCCCCGCCTCGACCGTCGCCCGGCAGAGGTAGCCCTCCGGCGTATACTGAAACTCTTGGATGACC
>JAUQPV010000150.1 GCA_030550225.1 Acidobacteriota bacterium
CACTGGACCTCGGAGGGCCGCCAGACCTCAAAGTCGGGCCGCTCCGGGACGATCCGGGCGTCCAGGTCGTACCCCTCCAGGAAAAAGCCGTGGACGACGTCCGTCGAGCGAAGTCGTAAGCGCAAGATGTCCCCCTGGCGGGCCCGGAGGACCGGCGGGTCGTAGGCGTACCGACGCGCCTCGACGTCGACGACGATCTCCCGAGGCGGCGCCGCCGACCGGGCCCACCAGACACCCCCGACGACCCCCGCCAGGACCAGCAAGACCGTCATGATGACATTCCGGAGCATGTGAGCCTCCGGTACAGGCAGTACGGCAGTAGGGCAGTAAGGCAATAAGGCAATTCGGTGTTGGGTTCTTGAAAAAGGACTGAACACCCAGCACCAAACACCCAATACCGATGGCTCGAAGGGTCAAAAAGGCTGATCTGTCGAGGTTCTCACGGGCCGAACAGCTCTGCTAACACCCAACACCCAGCACCTAACACTGAACTGCCTTACTGCCTAACTGCCCTATTACAACCCCCGTGCCACAGGTCGGAATCCGCTTCCCATCAAGCTTGTCTGGACGCTCCCCCGTCCTGCTTGTCGCAGATCTGCGACATTGGCACGGTTTTTGTAACTATTCACCGACAGTCCGGGAGCTCGGGAATCCGGCCGTGGCCCGATATCCCGGCTTGGACGGTAGGTCCGGGGGATTCCCCGCTCCCTCGACCATTTATGCCGGACTGCCGGATTCCCGAACTCCCGAATGGCCGTACCGGAGGTCTCATGCCGCCCCAGGCTGAGATGGTCCTGTGGCTATTTAACGGACTGTTGGCCGGGATGCTCTTGACCCTGAGCGCGGGGTACGTCCTGAGCCGTTCGGACCGGTGGCCGCCCTTCTTAGTGTTCCTGGCGATGGGAGCCCTCTTGCTGACCTTTGGGATCCGATTCGTCCAGCAATGGACGGCCCTCTATCCAGACCTGACCGACCGGTGGCCCGCCGTGGCGACGTGGGTCCCATTCTGGCGGGCCCTGGCCCGGTTTCTGCCGGGAATCGCCATAACGCTGATCTGGAGCGCGACTCGGGCGGCCCGACGGGCCGACTGGCGAGGTCCCTTCCTCTTGGTCGTCGGCGCCTGGGTCGGCGTCGGCGTGGACCTTCAGCGGCCGGTCGGACCGTGGGCGACGGCCCTCGGCGTGACCGGCGCCCTGGGGTGGCTCTCGGAGATTCGGCGGCCACCTCAGTCCTTTCGGCCTCTCTGGCATGGCCTGGCCGTCTTAGGATTCGTCCTGACCCAACTCTTGCAGTGGCCGGGCTGGGCCTTGGGCTTTCCGGCCGGCTCGCCGGTCGAAGCTTTGGCTTATCTGGGATTTCTGGCCGCCTTCAGTTTCGCCTATGAGGTCTTCCGGGGACCCTCCCTGATGGCCGAATTTTTCGTGCGTCTGAATTGGCTTTTTATCCTGCTGGCGGCGGCGACGATGCTGATCGCCGAACGGGGCTTTCGATATCAATACATGGAGTTAACCCGTCGGCAGTTGTGGGACTTCGTGGAGACGCTTCGGGGGATCCTGGCCGGTCCGGTCATTCGGGGGGAGTCGCCGGAGGCGGCGTTTCAGGACGCCGCTCTCGTGGAGGAGGTCGTGAAGGCCTTTTCCCGGTACCCGGACCTTCATGCCGTCGCCCTGCAAGTCCGCCAGAGCCGGATGGAGATCCGCATCGACCCCGAGGGCGCCGTCGAGATTCGTCCGACGCCCGTCGAGGCCCTGCGGCCCATCCCCCTGGAGGGCCGGATGGAGGCCCACGTCGGGGAGCTCCAACTGGACGTCCCCGTCGTACACCGGGAAGCGACGGTCGGGGCGATTCAGATGAAGCTCCGGCTCCATGCGATGTTTCAGCAGATTTTCCGGAGCCTTCTGCCGATCTTCGGGGCTTTCACGACGGCCGTCGTCCTGGCGGGCCTCCTCATCGGGGTCGTCCTCTTTCAGGCGCAGAAGACCATCGAGCGTCAGTTCCGGGAGATTCACCGAGCGAACCTGGAGCTCCTGCAGGCCGCCAAGTTGGCCACGCTGGGCGAGCTGGTCGCCAGCGTCGCCCACGACGTGGCCACGCCCTTAGGGAGCCTGCTGTTGGGTCTGGACGCCATCGACGACCGTCTGGCCGAGTCGCCGGACGACCCGGTCCGTCGGGACCTCCGGCAGGACGTGGCGCTCCTGAAGGGGCAGGTCCTTCGGGCCTCGGGTTTCATTCAGCACCTGCTTCAAATCGCCCGGGCTCAGCCCGTCGAGAAGCGGGCCGTCTCGGTCGCCGACCTGGTCCGGCGGGCCTTAGAGCTGGTCCACTCCCGGGTTCGGCGGCACCGTATCCGGGTCGTTGAAAACGGACTTTTCGACCTACCGCCGGTATGGGCTAACGAGGTCCAACTGGAAGAAGTCTTTCTGAACGTCATCAACAACGCCGTCGATGCCATGCCGGACGGCGGCGTCCTGGCCATCGAGGGTCAGTCCCAGGGCGGATTCGCATACATCCGGTTTACCGACACGGGGCCCGGCATGGACCCAGCCGTTCAAGCCCGGGTGTTCGAACCCTTCTTTACGACCAAGCCAGCGGGGACCGGCTTGGGACTGACCGTCAGTCGGCGGATCGTCGAGGCTCATGGGGGAAGCATTCGGATCGTCTCGGAGGTCGGTCGGGGGACGACCGTCGAGGTCCGCTTGCCCGTCGCTCCGGCCGACGCCTGGAACGAGTCTGGAGGAGATTCATGAATCCGGAAGACACCTGGATCCTCGTCGTGGAAGACGATCCCGTCATGGCCCAGATGTGTGAAAGAGCCCTGCGCTCCCAGGGATACCAGGTCCACACGTGCCCCGACGGGGTCCAAGCCCTGGAACGTCTGGCCGCCCAGCCGTACGACCTCGTCCTGACGGACGTGCGACTCCCCGGCATGGACGGGATGGCCCTCCTGGAAGCCGTCCGGGCCCGGTATCCCCAGACGACCGTCATCCTGATGACGGCCTATGCGGACATCGAGGCCGCCGTGCGGGCCGTCGAGGCCGGGGCCTTCGACTACCTACCCAAGCCCTTTACCCGGGACCAACTCCGGACGACGGTCCAGCGGGCCCTTGAGTACCGTCAGCTCTTAGACGAAAACCGGGAGTTCCGCCGTCGTCTCGAGCAGGTCTACGAACTGCCTTACGCCTTTGCGGACCTCGTCGGCCAGAGCCCGGCCTTTCGGTCCGTCATCCAGCAGGCCCTGAAGGTCGCCCCGAGCGCCGTGTCGGTCCTCATCACGGGCGAGAGCGGCACGGGGAAGGAGCGCCTCGCCCGGGCCATCCACCGGGCGAGTCCCCGGGCGGACGGGCCCTTCGTCGTCGTCGACTGCGCCAGCATCCCGGAGACCCTCTTGGAGAGCGAGCTATTTGGCTACGAACCGGGCGCCTTCACGGGGGCGACCCATCGGAAGAAGGGCCTCATCGAGACAGCCCACGGGGGGACGCTGTTCTTTGACGAGATCGGGGAGCTCCCGCCCTACCTCCAGGCCAAGCTCCTGCGGGTCTTGCAGGAACGGCGGCTCCGACGTCTCGGGGGGAGCGAAGAAATCCCCGTCGACTTCCGTCTGATCGCCGCCACCCACCGGGACCTGGCCCAGATGGTCCGGGAGGGCCGATTCCGGGAAGACCTCTGGTTTCGGATCCATGTCGTGACCCTCCACATTCCGCCCCTGCGGGAGCGGCGAGAGGACATCCTCCTGCTGGCCCACTACTTCCTCAACGAGTTGAATCAGCGCGGCGGACGCCGGGTCGAGGGCTTCACGTCGGCGGCCCTCCTGATCCTTCAGGAGTATGCCTGGCCGGGCAACGTCCGGGAACTCCGGAACGTCATCGAATACGCCCACGCTATGGGGGAAGGCCCCTGGATCACGCCCTTGGACCTGCCCCCCGAACTCGTCCGGGCGACCCGAACGACTTGGCCCGAGGAGGAATCGATGCCCTGGCCGGAGTCGATCCTCCTGAAGCCCTTCTATGAGGCCCGGCGGGAGGTCCTGGCCCGCTTTGAGCGGGCTTACTTCCGCCAGCTCCTCCAGCGGTCCCAGGGCCGCATCGGGACGGCCGCCCAGATGGCCGACCTGCATCGGGCTGTCCTGTACCGCTTCCTCCGAAAGCACCGGCTCGTCCACCGCCGGCGAAAGTCCGAGGAGGCCCAAGATGATTAAATGGATGTTGGGCGTGAGGTGTGACAAATCGCAGATTGCGAATTGGGGATTGGGGATTGCGGACAGGAGATCCCTCAGGCTTCTGCCCGAAGCCCCTCATGCCCAATTCTCAATTCACAATCCGCCACTCCTTCTTTGGATGACCTTCTTAGCCGGCTTTCTGGGAATCGCCTCCCTGGCCCACGGCGGGACCCTTCAGGGGACGGTCCGCTGTCCCGAACCGGCCGTCGTGGCCGCCATCCCCGAGAAGACAAGCCCCATCGCCCCGCCCCGGGAACCGGCCGTTATCGAACAGCGGGACCTTCGGTTCCATCCGACCGTCCTGCCGGTCCTGCAGGGCACCCGCGTGCTGTTTCCCAACTACGACCCCTTGTACCACAACGTCTTTTCCGTCTCGCCGGCTCGGCCCTTTAACCTGGGCATGTACGGGCCCAACGAAGCCCGGGGTATCGTCTTCGACCGGCCCGGCGTCGTCGAGGTCCGCTGTATGGTCCACCGGGAAATGGTCGCCTACGTCGTCGTCCTGACGACGCCCTACTTCCAGATGTCCGACCCGACGGGCGCTTTTGCCTTTCGGGACCTCCCGGCGGGCCGCTACCGGGTCCAGGCCTGGAGCCCCCGGTGTGGGAACCTGGAATCCCCATGGGTCCACGTGCCGAAGGACCAGACCGTCCGGGTCGAGCTCCGACCGACGGCCCCGCCCCAGCCTGGTAAGTAGGACGTGAGCCTTCTACGAAGAAGTCGATACCCATTCTAAGGGCATCAGGACTTCCACCCGAGCCAGGTCTCCGGGGGAAAGCCGGGTCGAAGCTTCCAAAATCTCGATACCCAAGAGGACGTCCCCCTCGCCGATATCAAGAATCACACCCTCCGCGACTTCTTGGTTCCGAACAAACTTCCCTTCCCGAAGTTGGATGTAAAGCGCGTCGGCTTGGGTATCATACGTGATCCTCATGTTTAGTCCTCCCACATGACGGTAATCACGATCATTTGAGTTGGTTCTTCGACGTAAACAACTTTGATTCTTCCCTCTGGAAATCGTCGGTAGGCTAACTTCCGGGCTCGATATCCTACGCCCCTTGCATCCGGTCGTTCTAATGTTTGACGCACCATTCGATCCGTAATGCCTCTCAGGGCCATCCGCTGACGGGCATGCACAGTGTATACGACTCGCTTCATCTCCGTCGTCGAGGTCCGATGTATAGTCTACGCCTGGAGCCCCCGGTGTGGGAACCTGGAATCCCCGTGGGTCCACGTGCCGAAGGACCAGACCGTCCGGGTCGAGCTCCGACCGACGGCCCCGCCCCAGCCTGGCCGGTAGGATAGGCCGGCGGCCGACCTGCCCAAATCACTTTTTCAGCAAATGCTCCACATATTTCCGTTCCAGGGTACCTCGGGGCCGGACGGGTTCCCGACTTCGGTAAATTCGGATGTCGTAGCCCTCGTTGAGAAGGCGGTCGATGAGACACACGTCCAGGAGTTCCAGGGACGCCGTGTAGCCCATCTCCTCGTCGACCAGGGGGACTTCCTCCCAGGCCGCCGTCAGGGCCTGCTGGACCTCGTCGGCGATGGCCGTCAGACGGGCTTCCGGCAGGGTCTCGCCCAAGTGCCGTCGCAAGACGTCTAAGACGATGGCTCGAATCTCCATGATATCCCTCGATGCGGGTGTCGGGTCCTGCGTGTTGGGTGTTGAGTGGTCGGATCGGACGCGCGCAGGCCAGGAGGCCTGCGTTCCCGCAGACGGGACGTCTGCGCTCCTGTAGACGGGACGCCTGCGCTCCGAATCGCCAACCTCCCCATCGGCCGGACGGCCGAATTCCCGGACGGCCGAACTCCCGAATTCCCGCATTCCCGAACTAAGGATTTGGGGGCGTCGCCACGAACGGAAGGGACAGGACGTCCGTCTCGCCCAGGATCACCGCCCGGATCGTACCCGCACCGCAGGCCTCGGACCACCAACGGACCTCATAGGTCCCGGCCGGGAGGGCCGGAATCCGGAAAGAACCCCGTCGGTCCGTCACAGCAAAGTATGGCGTCTCCAGGACCACGACGTAAGCCCGCATCTCCGGGTGCAGATGGCACAGGATTTCGACGACGCCCGGTCGGTCAAAAACGATGGCCCGGCTCTCTCCAGGCGGATACGTCCCCAAATTGAAAAGTTTGACCGACGACGGGGAGAAGACGTTGTGCAAGACGAGGTCGTGATTCGGGAACCGGACCTGGGTCCCGACGAGGACCGGCAGGATGGCGGGCTGGAACTGAAGGCCCCGTTGGTCCA
>JAUQPV010000151.1 GCA_030550225.1 Acidobacteriota bacterium
TTGGGGAAAATCCACTTCTGGCTGAGCTTCCTCGGGGCCTATGCCGTCTTCTTCCCCATGCACTTTTTGGGGTTCTCGGGGATGATGCGCCACATCTATGACCCGACGCAGTACGATTTCCTAAAGTCCCTCCTCCCGTGGAATCGGTTCATCACGTGGGGAGCCCTCGTAATTTTCGCGGCCCAGCTCATCTTTTTGTTGAACTTCTTCTGGAGCCTCAAGCGGGGCCCAGTCGTTCAGGAAGATAACCCCTGGCAGGCCAACACACTCGAGTGGACGACGCCGACCCCGCCACCCCACGGGAACTGGCCGGGTCCCGTGCCCGTCGTCTACCGGGGTCCCTATGAGTACGGTCCCGGTGAGACGGATTTCCAGCCCCAGAGCGCCCCGGTCCCGGAAGCCGCCCAGACCGGATGAGGCGAAATCTTCAGACGTCGGGGCCGTTCAAGTGACGAGTGACGGAGTGATGGAGTCGGGAAAGAGGGTTTTCGAAGCGGAGCCCGAGAAGTCGGTGTCGTCCTTCCTCCCTGGGAAGATAGACGCCGGCATGGCTTCCAGCTCTGGGAAGGGGGCGCCGGCATGACGACCGGTGCCCCAAGTCCTCATCTTCCATGGCTGTCTCTTGTGTCTTGCATTCTTCATTCTCCAGGGGCATCGGCCGTTCCTTACGACCCTTGTGACAGACGGTCTGGGTCGCAGACGCGTCCCTCGACACCGCCCTGGGGCTTGGCTATATTAGACCCGGGTCGGGCTTGGAGGCTGGGCCTTCGGGGACGACGCACGGCCTCGTCGAGGAAGCGGGACTTGGCTGAACGGAGCGCCGATTGGATGGACCAGGCCGAAGGCGACTTAGCCCATACTCGGAGTGACCTCCGGCGGGGCTTCTATGATTGGGCCTGCTTTTCTGCCCAGCAAGCGGCGGGGAAGGCCGTAAAAGCCGTCTTATACCGGATGGGCCTGGAAGTCTGGGGCCATTCGGTCGCCGACCTGCTGGAAGCCCTGGCCGAGCGATATGAAGTCCCGGACGCTTTGCGGGAAGCGGCTCTGGAGTTGGATAAGGCCTACATCCCGACCCGATACCCCGACGCCCTCCCGGGCCGGGTCGCCCCGACGACGGTACACCCGCCGGGAAGCCCGACGCTTGGTCACCCATGCCGATGCGATCCTTCGGTTCTGTCAGGGTCTTCTATCCAGCCTTTCGGCGGCATGAGCTGATCGAACGACTCCGGGCCTCGATAAGCGACCTCCGGGCCCGACTGCCGGTCCGACGGGTCGTCCTGTTTGGGTCCTGGGCCCAAGGCCGGGCGACGGCCGCCAGCGACGTGGACCTCCTCGTCGTCTATGCCGACCCGCCGCGGGCCGACGCGTACGCCATCGTCAAGTGCACCCTGGGCATTCCCCGCCTCGAACCTCACGTGTATGCCGAGAGCGAGTACGCCCAGGTCCGAGATGTCGTCGACCGTATGACCCGGGATGGGGTCGAAATGGATTGCGAATCGTGAATTGTGAATTGGGTGATGTCGGATGACGGGAAGCACGTCGGCCTCAAGGACACGTCGGAAGGTGCCCCTCCAGCAAGTGGCGGCCGCCGTCTCGATAGGGACGGCCATCAGTCTGGCGCTTCTGAAGCTTTGGGGCGGCCTCGTGACCCACGCCATGACCCTGTGGTCGCTGATGGCCGACTCCTTTTTGGACCTGCTGGCCTCGGGCACGAACTTCTTCTTCATTCGCCAGTCCTTTCGGCCGCCGGACGAGCACTTTCACTATGGCTACGGAAAGGCCGAGAGCGTCGCCGCCTTGAGCCAGAGCTACATCATCGGATTTTCGGCTCTCGTCCTGGGATACCGGAGCATCGAGACGCTGATCCACCCGTCCCACCTTCGGCAAGTCACGATGGGCATCGGGATCTTGGGGGTCTCGTGGACGGCGACGCTGGTCCTGACGCTCTTCCTGCGATGGGTCGTCCGCCGGACGGGATCCGTCGCCATCCGAGCCGACTCCTTCCACTATGAGACGGACCTCCTGACCAACCTGGGCGGCCTGATCAGTCTCTTGCTGGTCCAGCGGACAGGCCGTACCTTTTGGGACGGCCTGTTCAGCCTGGGGATCGTCCTTTACATGCTGGTGGGCGCCTTCGGGATCGCCCGTCGGAGCGTGCAGGAGCTTATGGATCGGACGCTGACACCCCAGGAGAACCGACGGCTGATGGAGATCATTCAGACGTTCCATCCGGCCGTCCGGCGGCCTCACGACTTTCGGAGTCGGCGTTCCGGTCGCCGCATCTTCATCGAATTTCACATTGAGGTCGACCGGTCCTATTCTTTTGAGGCCGCCCACGACCTGGCCGAGGACCTCATCGAGTGCATCCGGCAGGAGTTCCCGATGGCCGAGGTGACCGTCCACGTCGACCCGGAGGGGACGACCCGGTAGGCGGGGAGTTCGGCAATTCGGCAGTCCGGGAGCTTGGGGCGGGCCTGACCCCACGGCACGAAGGTTGCTGATAGAGGAGCGGGCGTCCGGTGCTGGGTGTCGGGTGAATATTCGACAACCCGGTGCCGAAGATAGCGAACCCATCTCAAGACCCCTCTCTCTGGGGGAGAGCGCAGGTTGAGGGCGAGGGACTTTTGAGACGACTTCAGGGATAAGCAGATGGAGTCGGGTCCATGATGGCGCATACGCCTTCCTCTTCCGTACTTGGTTCCCGATGGATCCCCGTCCTAAGGGGTGTCGTCTGGGTCCTCTTGGCAGGGATCGCGGCCGAGACGGCTCTGGGGCAGGACGGATTTTTACTCCTGGAAGCCGCCCAACGGGGTGATCTCCGAAGCCTTCAGTCCCTCCTTCAGGCGGGCGTCCCGGTCGACACGAAGGACGAGGACGGCCGGACGGCCCTGATGTGGGCCGCCCGTCAGGGACATAGAGAGGTCGTCGCGACTCTGCTCCGGGCGAAGGCCGCCGTGAACGCCCGAGACAAGGACGGGATGACGGCCCTGATGTGGGCCGCCGGGGCCGGGCATAAGCCCGTCGTGCTCCAACTCCTGCAGGCGGGTGCCGACGTACATGCCCAAAATAAGGACGGGATGACGGCCCTGATGTGGGCCGCCGGCGAGGGACACCTCGAGGTCGTCCAAGCCCTCTTGCAGGCCGGCGCTCGGGTCTCGACCCAGGACCGGAGCGGTCGGACGGCCCTAACGTGGGCGGCCCGATTGAACCGAGCTGAGGTCATCCCGGTCCTCTTGAAGGCCGGAGCGAATGTCAACGCGCCGGACGCTGAGGGCCTGACGGCCCTGACGTGGGCCGCTGGCTTGGGCCACCGGGCCGCTGTGGAGGCTTTACTCAAAGCCGGTGCTGACCCCAACGTGAAGGCCCGCAACGGCCTGACAGCCCTGATGTGGGCCGCCGGCGAGGGCCACGCGGCCATCGTCCAGGCTTTACTGCAAGCCGGGGCCGACGTCCATGCCCAGGACGTCAACGGGATGACGGCCCTCCTGTGGGCGGCCCGGGGCGGTCATGCCGACGTCGTCCGACGACTCCTCCAGGCCGGAGCCCGGCGGGAAGCTAAAGACGTCAACGGTCGGACGGCCCTCCTGTGGGCCGCCGGCGAGGGCCACGCCGACGTCGTTCAGGTCCTCATTCAAGCCGGTGCCGACCTCCAGGCCCGGGACCGAGAGGGTCGGACGGCCTTGATCTGGGCCGCCCGGGAGGGACGCGCCCAGGTCGTCGATGTCCTCCTTCGGGCCGGTGCCGATAAGGAAGCCCGAGACGCCACCGGTCGGACGGCCCTGAGTTGGGCCGCCGGCGAGGGCCATGTCCCCGTCTTGAAACTCTTGATCCAGGCCCGGGCCGACGTGAACGCCCCGGATGCCAAGGGGATGACGCCTCTTATGTGGGCGGCCTGGCAAGGTCGGGTCGAGGCCGTGCGGGTCCTGCTTCAGGCTGGGGCCGACGTGAACGCCCATGACCGGAGCGGTATGACAGCCCTCTTGTGGGCCTCCCAGAAAGCCCATGCCGAGGTCGTCCGGATCCTTCGAGAAGCCGGCGCCCGGGAAAGATAGACTAAAGAGGCCATAGGGCAGTAAGGCGAAGGGGCCAGTGACCCCTCGGGACGCCGTCGGGGACGCCAGTCGTCATGCTGGCCTCGTTCCCGGACTGCCGAATTCCCGAATTGCCGAAGCACGATGTGGACGGTCGAACTCGGACGGACGGGTGTGCGGCTCCCCGCCCTGGCTTTAGGGACGTGGAACTTCCGGGATGCCGCCCGCATGCGGGCGACGATCCGAGCCGCCGTGGACCTGGGCGTCTTTCATATCGATACGGCCGAGATGTATCCCGGCGCTGAGGAGGTCGTCGGGGCGGCCGTCCGGGACATCCGGGACCGCGTGTTCATCACCAGCAAGGTCCATCCCCGCAACGCCACCTATCGGGGGACGCTGGAGGCCTGTGAGCGGAGTCTCCGAAAGCTGGGGACGTCCTACTTGGACCTGTATCTCCTGCATTGGCTCGAGCGGGACACGCCCCTGGAGGAGACTCTTCGGGCCTTCCAGACACTCCTCGAACAGGGCAAGGTCCGGTTCGTCGGCGTCAGTAACTTCGAAGTGCGGGACCTCCAGCGGGCCCAGGCCCTTATCAAGCCGCACGTCTTGGTCAACGACCAGGTCGAATACAATCTGACCCACCGCCATATCGAGCGAGACCTCATCCCGTACTGTCGGGAGGCTGGCATCACGGTCTCGGGCTATTCACCCTTCTGGGAAGGTCGAATCCCTCGCCGAAGCGCCCGGTGGCACGTTATCGAGGATATCGCCACCCGCTACGGTCGAACGCCCTATCAGGTCGTCTTGAATTTCCTGGCCCGCCGGCGGGACGTTATCCTCATCTTTAAGACGGAGAGCATCGAGCACCTCCGGGAGAACGTGGCGGCTCTCGACTTCACCTTGGCCCCGGAGGATATTGCCCGGATCGACTCCGCCTTTCCTGCGTAGTCCTCGGTCATAGAGTAGGGCTGTTGGGCAATTCGGCAGGTCGGCAGATAGGCAGGTGGGTAGATAGGGGAGTGGGCGGCTCCGAGGGATGTCTCAGCGAGCTCCTTTGGCTGAACGGAGAAATTACCCAAGAGACTTGAGCATACGTCGCCCCCACGGCTGGGCGGCCCTGGACCCCGATCATGGCGACTCCTCCAGGTCCGGGGGTTGGATACCCGGTGACTCAAAGAAGCCGCTTCCCTAAGACCCGATGCCGGCGTAAGGTGACCCGGCGGGTCGCCCCGCGAGACGCACCGCCCCGCATCCCTTTCATAGATCAATAACCGCCAGGGTCGATAGAAGTTTCGAGTATGCGTTTAGCATCCCCGGAAATGCGCTACAGGGAGGCAAAGGACGCCGAGGGACGCAGGACAATTCGACTCGATGGGTCAAGTCATCTGGAAGCCTTTCCCGCGGGAGAGGAGAGGGCAGGGAAGGGGTGGAACGGCTTCAGTGCGCGTGGAGCGGATCCACCGCAAGATCACAGGACGTCCCTGCAACGGCTGACATTCCGACTGCCCATCTGCCCAGGACAATGGCTCATCCCGGCGTCACCGGATTTCCAGCATCTGCTCGATGGCCCGCCGGGCCCGGGCCGCCACGGAACGTGGGACGTGGACGACGGCCTCGTCCTGATAGGGGTTCTTGGGGTCGCAGCAGTCGTCGCAGAAGACGATCTCGATGCGGTCTTCCCGGAGGCTTCGCAGGAGCTTTTCGAAGGTGTTTGCCTTCATGTAGTCGCACACGGAGGCCGCCGCCACGGGGACAAACTCCTTTTCGGGGACTTCCTTGCGGAGGCGGTACACAAGGCCCTTTTCAGTCGCCACGATGAACTTCCGGGCCGGGGACGCCTTGGCCCGCTCGACCATCTGTTCGGTCGAGAGAAAATAGGCGCTCCCGTGGGGGATCCGGCCTGACTCGACCTCGCTCAGACAGTAGGACGCACAGCCGCACTCGGGGTGGATCATTAGCTCGGCCTCGCCCGAGGCCAACTCTCGATGGTACTTCATGACGGCCCACGTGAGGGCGTCGGTCCCGATCTTCTCGTGAACGTAACAGCAAGCGTTCCAGCCGTCCTTGGAGTACTCGTAGATCTCGATGAGGTTGGGGTCGACGCCCTGGCGGGCCGCCCGGGCCCGCATGACGTAGCCGAGGTACTTGTCCGGCAGGAAGAGGATCTTCCGGCCCGGGAAATGGCGGGCCGCGTAGACCAGGATGGCATCCGTATTGCGGGACGTCGTCACGAAGTCGCTGAGGGCCTTCGTGTAGACGTCGCTGTTGATGTACGTGACGACGATGCCGTCCGGGTGGGCCCGCTTCCAATTTTCGACCCACTCGTAGTCGGTCCCGAAGACGAGGGAACAGCCGAGAGCCTGGGGGGTGTCGCTGACGAAGACCCGGGCCTGGTCGCCGACGATGATCTTGGCCGTCGAGGCCATGAA
>JAUQPV010000152.1 GCA_030550225.1 Acidobacteriota bacterium
TCCGGGTCTGCGGCGCTTCCTGATGGTTTGGCGGAACAATGCGGTGGACGCTACCGGGAATCCCTTGTGGGTCCCCGTCGCTTCGGACATCGAGGACCTCCAGATTTGCTACGAAGCCCAGTGGAGCGCCCCACCGACGGCGGGTACCGCGTGCGACCCGGGCCGAACCTTGGGGTGCCTTCGGTGGAACTGGTCATCGCCGCCCCCGACTTGCCCCGGGACAGGTCGGCCCGTCACGATCGCCGACATCCGGCGGGCTGTCATCCAGATCACCGGGATGGCCCCCTATCCGGCTCCCCAGACCCTGGGGATTACTCAGCCGCCCTGTGATCCCAACCTACCGAACCCGCCGCCGCCTCAACGGTTCGGACTCATGTGGTGGCGAACCTACACGGTTTGCACGGCCAGCAGTCTTCGGAACCTGATGTATCGGGAGACCATCTTGTAAAAATGCTTATACCTGCCCGTCTGCCTGCGATGGAGGGATTCATGCGTGGCGGTTGGATTCTTCGGGATGAAGGGGGCGTGGCCCTTATTACCACGCTCCTGATCGCTGTAATCCTGCTGGGCCTGGGCCTGGCTCTGGTCTTCCTTTCGGAGCTGGAGCGGTCCTCGGCCTACCAGGTCTTCCGGGAACGCCAAGCCTTTTACGTCGGGGACGTCGAGCAGACGTATCAGAGTATCGGCCGCGCCGTCCTCGACATGCACTTCATCGGGAGCGGGACGGTGACCCAACTCCTGGGGCAAGGCGTGGTGACGCCGAACTGCGACCCCACCCATCCCCCGCCCAGCACTTGCGCCGCCGGCGATCAGGTTCCCCCGAATCTCTGGCAGCTTCGGGGGTCGGCCTGCAAAGGACGAATCGTCCCGGTCCCGCCCGCCGCGGCCTGGAACCTGAGTAGCCCTACGGGGAATCCCTTCCGTCTTCGGTGTGGTGTGTCGAACCGTTTCTGTGACTGCCGAATGGTCCTACCCAACGGTCAGGCGACGCCCCACCGCTTCACCCTTTACGTCCGGAACAACCCCCAGGACCCCAGTGGGAACGTCCTTCAGGACCAAGACTGGGAGGTCTCGCTCATCGTGGCCGTCGAACCGGAGGCCGGCCCCGTCTTGCTGGCCGCCCGGACGGCCATGCAGTACGACCTGTGGCTTTTTAATGTTTATGGTGATCCCTTGAAAAATCCAAAACTGCCCGGCTCGTCCGAACAGGAGTAGGACATCGCCCAATAGCCCCCTTCCCGCCGGGAGAAGGGCGAGGGACCCTCTCCCACAGGGAGAAAGAAGTTATGAGATAGCCCGACATCCGAATTCTTACGGAGGCCGAAGATGACGTCCCGAAAGGACCTGCGACGATACGGAGCCGCCGTCCTCGCTCTGGCCTGGGCGCTGGGCTGGCTCGCCGGCGGTACCCCCTCGGAGGCCCGCCACGACCCCCTGCGAATTATCTTCACGCAGGCCAAGGAAAAGCCGAATATCTACATCGTCCTCGACGAGAGCGGCTCTCTGCACTGGTGGCCGGATTACAACCATTCTTGCCGACCCGTCCGGCCCCCGGGTGCAAGCTCCGACATTACCTTAGTCGTTGACGGTGACTTTACAGTGAAGAATCCATATTGCGGGACCTCATCGCCCGGTTGCACGGGTCATGGGTACTGGGCCCTGGCCCGGCAGGACGCCAGCTTTTCTTATTGGTACTTCGTCCCCCCCAGTCGGGCCGCCATGATCAAGAACTTCTTTGGCAACTGCGTGACGATCTGGGAGGTTAAAAAGGAATGGGCGGACAATGTCCCCCCATGCCCGGCGACGCCTGTCTGCCAGGGCGTGGACAGCAAGGGCGTCCGCTATTTTCGATTTCCTCGCAACGGTGGGCCGACCGGCGGCGCTTACCTGGATAAGACGACCGGCGGAGTCGGGACGTGGAAAAATTATACCTGTAACAGCTCTACGACCCAGGAGCCTCCAGGAGATCCCACCTACACCCGTCCCCGCCCACCGTATCGGTTCGTCGAACGCAATCGGGATTTGGCCTTCTGGGGTATGGCTAGGTTTACGACAGCTGTCGGAGGCATACACAATGCCTCCCGCGTCACGCCGGCTCTTCCGACTGACAATAACAGCAACGTAAGTGCCGTCACGGCTATCAATAACGAGATGGGGACCGATCTCCCCAAGGGCGCCTGCTCCGGCAACAATGGTTTCACGCCCGGCGGCGGGACGCCGACCCAGGGGGGCCTGAACTTCTCCAAGCGTGAAATCGACCAATGGTTTAACGGGGACTCCGCCGGCCAATTCTGCAAGCGGCCCTATTATGTGATCCTCCTGACCGACGGCCAGAGCAACGTGTGCAACCCGAGCAATGGTGAGTGGGGCAACAGTTGTACGGGATGGAACAACCCCTCTGCATCACAGTATTGGACCAAGATGCCGCCGGGCCGGGCCGACGACCTGTTCCTGATGAAGGCCCCGCCCGCTTGGACCACATGCTGGCAAAGTAGCCCGCCCCCCGGCGATAAGTCACCGCTTCCGGTCCAGACGTTCGCTGTCGGTGTCAGTCCGGCCGTGGCCCGCTGTGAATTGAACCTCGTCGCCTACATGGGTCGGACCGATGCCAGTCGGGAGGATGCCGGCGTCCGTTGGCAGGACAACACGGACCGGGCGCCCCAGAATACGTCCGATCCGACGACCCTCACGAACTACTGGGCCGCGCCCCGGTCTGAATGCTCGGCCTGCCCGCCGGGCACGAAGCCCGACCCCAATCGGACCGACCCGAATTGTCAGGCAAAGTGCGGCGATTACGCCTTCTTTGCCAACAACCCCGACGAACTTCAGAATGCCTTCAACAAAATCCTGGCCGGCATCTTGGCCGGCGACTACTCGATGGGGACTTCGACGTCCGTCGGAGGCGACGTCACGGCCACGCTCGGCTCCGTCTTGGTGCCCTCGACCCAGATCCCCAGCTGGCGAGGCTCCCTGCGGCACTGGGAGACCGTTCCCTGCGACACCCCCCCACCACCCGGGACGAGCTTTGTAAACGTCACCACCATCAAGTTCAATGAACTCTGCCAGAAGCTGGATGACCCGACGATTACGATCATCTCCGGCATCCCGCAGTGCGGCCCAGCGGCGGGGAATCCCCAGAACCTGCCCTACTTCCGGCTCCGATGGGACGCCGCCTGCTCGCTCCTGAAGCAGGCCGACCCCACGCAACCTGACTACAAACGGGCCATCTACACCGTGAGTTCGGCCTGCGGACGGGCGAACCCCTTGAGCGGTCCGTCTCCCGAATGCCAGGTCCTGAAGAAGTTGGTCAAGGGCGACGCTGCCCTTCGGGGTTGGCTCCGAACCAACGTCACGACCGTCAACTGGAGTAGCTTGGACTTGAACGGAAATGGGACCCCGGCCTCGACCGACGATGCCGACATCGACATGCTGATCGACTTCATCCTGGGCGGCGACGGGAGCGGTACCAAGCGGGCCTGGCTCCTGGGCGACCTGGTCGGGAGCTCGCCGGTCATCGTCGCCCGTCCGGACACTTACATCAGTGGGACGGTCCCGCCCAAGACGCTGTTCGACGCCTTGGTCCAGAATCGGCCGCCCATGGCCTACGTTACGGCCAACGACGGTCTCCTGCACGCCTTTGAGCTGAAGCACGACCCGAGGGACACTACTTCTCCACCTATCGAGCGGTTTGCGTTCCTGCCGCCGCAGGCCTTCCCGGCCGTCGTCCAATTGTTCCAGAACTACCGAAGCTACGTCCAGCAGGGGAAGAACATCCCCACAGGGCAGGCCGAGGTCCCCAACTTCGACGATCACATCTGGACGATGTCGGCGCCCCTAAATACGGCGGACGTGTGGGTGCGGTGGTGGCCCGACGCAATCAAGTGGCGGACGCTTGTGCTCGTTCCGATGGGTCCCAAGATTCCGGGCCTTTATGCCTTAGACGTCAGCAACCCGGCCCAGGATCCCAGTCGGCCTTTCTCTGTCCTGTGGTACTGGGATGGGGCGGAGGCTCGGGCTTCGGCGTGCCTTACGTGCGATAAGGTCTGGTCTGGCGTCCCCATCGCCCCCAGCTTCCACGGGGGTAGGGTCATCGACGGCAGTTTCTATCAGAACTGGATGGTCGGCGTCGTCACGACCAGCTCGGAGGATACGCACGTCAAAAGCTACGCCACTTTCCTGGCCGCCGATACGGGCCAGCTCGATCCCTTCAACCGTAGTCGGGTATGGCCCGGCTCCTTACCGACCTGCGACCCCAGTGGAAATTCCTTCTGTGTCCCCTTCCACGTTTACGGCAACATGGCCATGCAGTCAGCTGACGTGGATGTCAACCGGCCCGACACGCTGGCGACCCACGCCTGGTTTGCGGATACCCTGGGGAAGGTGCCCATGGAGTGGATAGCCGACCCGAATGCTACCCTGTGGCGACCCAATAGCCCGTTCCCGATCCTGGATATGGGATCGACCCAGCCGATTTACTTCACGCCGGCCCTGGCCCACGCCCTGGGGCGGAAAGCCATGCTCATGGCGACGGCGACGGGCTCGATCCTCGAGACGGACGGGGACGTGAACGACAAGAACAAGACATTCTGCGGAAGCGGCCAATTCTGTACCTTCGTGCAACTGGACCTTTTCAAGGTCGCCGATACGAAAGACCTCCAGCCGGATCCCAGCTTGCCGCTGGCCAAACGACAGGCCCGCTTCCAAATGGCTAAGGTCACCGTCAAGCTCGATGCCGACTGCGATGGAGACGGGGTCGACGACGACGGGGACGGCCAGGCGGATGAATGTGATGGGACCCCAATGGTAGACCGCCTTTTGAGTCAACACACACGGGTGACGGCGCGGCCCCTCATCATCACCGAGTCCTTCCGGAAGACAGGCGGTAGGAAAGCCCAGGTCCTCTTCCTCCTCTACGACCCAATGGTCTTCAACGCAGAGGCCGGCGCATGCACGGGCGAGTCCTTCCTGTTCCCCATCCATGTCGAATTCGAGGAGTCGGCGGGCGGTTCCGTCGGCTTCACGACCCCCTCGACCAGTTGGACATGGGGCCAGCAGTTGAGGCCCCTACAGTCCTTAGGCCTGACGCCCGTCATGGGCATCACGGCCGTGGCCGGCAGCCTGGTCGTCGTGCGAACGGGCTACGGAGAAGCCATCGCCGCGCCGTACTCACCGCATCGTGGGGGACCCAATCCGAACCCGCCCGTGCCCCAGCTCCGGGGCGTGAAACGGATCCAGTAGGGGCGGTATGCAAGGCTCCGGGTCCTGTCAGTTTAGACGGGGGCTCGGGGCCTCCGTACCCGCCGGTGAATCCGGCGGCAGGAATGGGACACCGCCCGTCATGGGGGTGTCCGGAGGAAGAGGGGTTATAAGTATTTCCTTTTGAACTCCAAGGCGAGGTGGGGTCCTTTGAGATCGCCCGACACCCAGCTTGACGGTGCCCATTTAGCGAGGCGCAAATGCAAAAGATATGGCTTATTTTCTTGGGCGTTTGGATGATCGCCTGGGGGGTGCAGGCACAAGAGTCGGCCCCCCCGTCATCGTCAGCTCCATCTGTCGAAGCGCTTCACAAGGAACTGAAGGCTAAGGAAGAACAACTCCGGGACTTGGATCGTACGTACCAGGCCCTCTTAGAGAAGGCCCGGGCGACGCAGGACCACGGCGAGCGTCGCCGCATCATGGAGGAGGCCCTGCGGGTCAGCTACAGGATTCAGAAACTCTACGCAGAATATGAAAAACTTTTCAATGAGGTCCGACAGAAATCCCAACCGACGGAAAAGCCCGACCCACAGGCCGAAAAGCTCCTGGCCCAAATTCGAGAACTCGAGGCGACCATCCACCGGATGGTCGAGGACATCAACGCCCGCATCCAGAAGGCCGAAAAGGAGACAGACCCCGTCCTGCAGGAGCGGGCCAAAAAGCAGATCCAACGGATGATGGAGGAACTCGACGTCTTAAAGAAGCGCCACCAGGAGCTGGCTGAGCAATACAAGCGCCTCGTCGAGAAGGCCGCCGAGTCGCCCAAGAAGGAACCTCCCCAGGAGCAAAAGCCTCCTTCCTTCCGATAGGACCGGCCACTGAGCCGCTCCTTGACCCGCACCGTCCGCCGTCCCAAAATAAGTAAGAATGAGTTCAGGCGGGCGGAGCGTGTATCGTGCCGATCCCTGTGGAGGTTTACGAGGCCCTGGAAGACGTCTTAGGCAAGGAGCCGGCCCGCAAGCTGGTCCACGGCCTGGAGGCCGCCGTCAGCGCCGCCGTGACGACCCAGGTGACGGCCCTTCGGGATGAACTCCTGGACAAGCTGGTCACGAAAGAGGTCTTCCTGGCCCACATGCAGGCCCTGCGAGCCGAATTCGAGAGCCGCCTGGAGGCCCTGTGGGCGAGGGTCCAAGAGCAAATCCAGGCCCTGCGGACAGAGTTGCGGGCAGAGTTCCAGAATCAAATTCAAGGCCTGCGG
>JAUQPV010000153.1 GCA_030550225.1 Acidobacteriota bacterium
GCCGGCAAACGAATCACCGGCCCCTGTCGTGTCGACGACGTCCTCCAGGGGATAGGCCGGAATCGCAAAGACGCTGTCGTCTCGAAACAGGAGCGCTCCGTAGCCGCCCCGCTTGATGATTAAGTCAAACGATCCCCACCGTCGGATGACCTGGGCGGCCTTCACGACGTTGTGTTCCCCGGCCAGCAGGCGGGCCTCCCCTTCGTTGATCAGGACGCAGTCGACCCGTTCCAGGACCCGGAGGAGCGCCGGCCGGGTGTGCTCGATCCAGAAGTCCCGGGTATCACAGGCCACGAGTCGGGGCCGTCGATCCAGTTGGTCCAGGACCCGAAGCTGAAGCTCGGGGTCGATGGCGGCCAGGAACAGGACCTCTGGCGCCCGGTAGGCTGGCGGGAGGACGGGGTCAAACTGCGTCAAGACATTCAGCCGGGTCTCCAGCGTGTGGGCCTCGTCGAGGGCTCCGTGGTACTCGCCGACCCATCGGAAGGACTCGCCCGGATAGGTTTGGAGGCCGGCGACGTCGACGCCGCGTTCGACCAAGAGCTGTCGGTCCCCGTCCCGGAAGTCTTCGCCGACGGCGGCGACGAGGCCCACACGGGTAAACAGGGCGGCGGCCAGCGAGAAGTACGTCGCCGAGCCGCCCAAGGCCTCACGGACTTCGCCCATCGGGGTCCGAATCGTGTCGTAGGCGACCGTCCCGACGACGACCAAGGGGATGGGCCCCATCCGCTTACCTCCCACCGGTCTCAGGTATTCGTGTCAGGTGCTGGGCGAAGGACGTAACCCGACACCCAGCACCGACTACGCCTCCCACTCCTCCGGTGACCCGACCAGGGCCTGGGCGAACTCCCGCGGCGAGAAGGGAACCAGGTCCGTCGCCCTTTCCCCGACGCCCAGGAAGCGCACGGGGACCTTCAATTGGTCGACGATGGAAAGGACGGCACCGCCCTTGGCCGTCCCGTCCAGCTTCGTCAGGATAAGGCCCGTCAGGGGCGTAACCTCCCGGAAGACGCGGGCCTGCTGGAGGGCATTTTGACCCATCGTGGCGTCCAGGACCAGGAACGTCTCGTGGGGCGCGCCTTCGACCTGCTGGCGGGCAATACGGGTTAACTTTTCGAGTTCCCGCATGAGGTTCGCCTTCGTATGAAGGCGACCGGCCGTATCGACGAGGAGCACATCGAGCTTCCGAGCCTTCAACGCCTGGAGGGCATCAAAGAGGACGGCACCCGGGTCGCCGCCGGCCTGATGGGCGATGACGGGCACGCCGAGCCGCTCGGCCCAGATGGCCAACTGGTCGATGGCCGCCGCCCGGAAGGTATCGGCGGCACAGAGGAGGACCGACCGGCCCTGGCTTTTCAGGAGGTACGCCATCTTGGCGATGGTCGTCGTCTTGCCCGTCCCGTTGACGCCGACGAAGAAGTACACATGGGGACCGGGACCCGTCGGGGTCTCGACCGGCACGGTCAGCCGCTCCGTCAAGACGTCGACCAAGACCGGCAGGACCTGCAAGGGCTCCCGGATGAGCGCCCGCTCGGCCCGTCGGCGGGTCTCCCGCGTGATGGCCTCGGCCAGTTCGTAATGAACGTCGGCCACGATCAGGAGCTCGATGAGCTGGTCCCAAAAGGCCTCGTCGATCAAGCGGCCCGTAAACAGTAGGACGAGCTGATCCCGGAGACGGGCCTGAGTTCTCTGTAAACTTTCTCGCAGTCGCTGAAGGATACCCATCCAATTCGCTCCGACCCGGATGGCGGTGCCCCAGACCGACCTCGGTGGCGTCGCATTATACGGCCGTCCCTGGTCAGGGGACAAGGGCTACGGCCCTACCCCCCATAACACAGCCGTTAGCCCGTGGAAATGGTGTCGGGACAGCCTTTTCCAGTGCCCGGGAAGTACGATTTTTCAAGCATCGTGATGACGTGACGTCGTGACGACGTGACGAAGCCGGTCCGAGCCGTTCTGCCCCGGTAACGACTTCTTTCCAGACCCCCGTCACGCCATCACGTCATCACGACGTCACGATGCTTGAAAAACCGTCTTCCCTGAAGGGTCGGAAAGGCCGGCCCCATCGGGATTCTCACGGGCCGAACGACTATGTCAAATTGGACTGGATTGCTGAGGGATGGAGGGTCCGGTATCATGAAAGGTGGAAAAAGTTTTTTCCTGGGGGCTGAGAATCGGTCTAAGGCTCAATGCAAGGACGGAGGTCTGTCATGACGGTCAGGACTGAAGCCGAAGTCATGCTCCAGCGGGGAGCCCATTTTCTCATCCAGGACCTCCCGCCGGAGGCCGTATTTACACCGGAGGACCTCTCGGAAGAGCAACGCATGATCAAGGCGACGGCCTATGAATTCATGGACCGAGAGGTCTTCCCGAATATCGAGCGCCTGGAACATCAAGACCTGGACCTTTTACGACAGCTCATGCGCAAGTGTGGGGAGCTGGGCCTGCTTTCGGTCGACATCCCGGAGGAGTATGGCGGCCTGGGCCTGGACAAGGTCAGTAGTGCCGTCGTCGCCGAGGCTGTCGGGCGCTATGCGTCTTTTGCGGCCACGCACGGGGGGCATACGGGTATCGGGACGCTCCCGATCGTCTTTTTCGGAAATGAGGCCCAGAAACGGAAGTACCTCCCCAAGCTGGCCTCGGGGGAATGGATCGCCGCTTATGCCCTGACGGAGCCCAACGCCGGTTCAGACGCCCTGGCCGGCCGTGCCTCGGCCGTCCTGACGCCGGACGGGCGCCATTACCGACTCAACGGGACCAAGATCTGGATCACCAACGCCGGTCTGGCGGACGTCTTCATCATGTTCGCCAAGATCGATGGGGAGAAGATGTCCTGCTTCATCGTCGAGCGGGCCTTCCCGGGCGTCTCGACAGGCAAAGAAGAGAAGAAGATGGGCATCAAGGGTTCGAGCACCCGGTCCCTGATCTTGGAGGACGCCCTCGTTCCCGTCGAGAACCTCTTGGGGGAGCCCGGCATCGGCCATAAGATCGCCCTCAACATCTTGAACCTGGGCCGCTTCAAGCTGGGGGCTTCTTGCGTAGGGGGTTGTAAGGAAGCCATCCACTATGCGGCCCGGTATGCGGCCGAGCGGTATCAGTTCGGTCAACCTATCGGGAACTTCGGGGCCATCCAGCACAAGCTGGCCGAGATGGTCGTGCGGGCCTGGGTCGGCGAGAGCATGGTCTACCGGACGGCGGGGATGCTGGACCGGGCCCTCCAGGGGAGTTCCTACAGCGACCCGGCCGACATCTTGAAGCGGATCGAGGACTACGCCGTCGAGTGCTCCATCATCAAGGTAGCGATCAGCGAGTTCTTGGACTATGTCGTGGACGAGTTCGTCCAGATCTACGGGGGCTTCGGATACAGTGCCGAGTATCCCCCGGAACGGGCCTACCGGGACGCCCGGATCAACCGGATCTTCGAGGGCACCAACGAAATCAACCGCCTGGTCATCCTCCAGATGATCATGCGGAAAGCCCTTCGGGGCCAACTGGACTTGGTGCGGGCCGTCGCCGAGGTCCAGAAGGACATCCTGGTCCCCCTGCGACCCGGCTTCGATACGGGACCATGGGCGGCGGAACGGGCCATGCTCCAGCAAGCCCGGAAGGTCTTCCTCATCCTGGCGGGCAAGGCCTACGAGCGGTTCCTGGACCAGTTGGCCGACCAGCAGGAGATGATCTTCATCCTGAGTGACCTGGCGATAGACATTTACGCCATGGAGAGCGCCCTCCTGCGGGCGATGAAGCTGGAGGCTTCGGGGCGGTCCATCGACCTCGAGCGGGACATCGTACAGGTCTTTTTCCAGGACGTGTGGTCTCGTCTGGACGGCTACATCCGGGAGGCCGTCCCCCTGTTAGCAGAAGGGGACGACCGGCGGGCCTTGTGGGGCGCCCTCCGGAAGTACCAGTGGGCCGAGCCCCAGAATGCCGTCGCCGCCCGTCGGCGAATCGCCCGGGCCTGCCTGGCGCAAAAGCGGTATCCCCTGACCGTGTAAGCGGATGCGATGGACGTAAAGCGCTGGGGTTTGTCCCTACTCGTGGCCGTTGTATTGGGACTCTTGGGACTCTCGGGCGGACCCGACTACCGCCGGCGGCCCCTGCGAGTCCTCTGCATCGGTGACGACTGGGTCGCCTCGGAGGTACCCCTCTATCTGTGGCAGTCTCTTCAAGCCCGGCTCGGACCGGTCGAGGTCTTCAACGAGGGTCGCTTTCAGCATAGTGCCCACGACATCTTACAGTTCACAAAGAATGACTATGAGGGGCTGGCCAACCTCCGGCCCGACGTCGTCTTTCTCCTCGTCGGCGTCCAGGACGGCCTCCGGGGATACCCGACGCCCCATCGGCTGTGCGATGACGTGCGGCGGACCATCCGATTGGCAAAGACGTGGCAGAATCCGGAAGGCCGCCCGACCCTCGTGATCCTGACGCCCCTTCCCGATCAGGTCTTGCCCGGGGGTGCCCCGGCGCCCGCCGAGTTTACTCGGCGGGCTCGGGCTGAGATAAACCCCTGCTTTCAGGACATCGCCGACCGGGAGGGCATCCCCTTGGTCGACCTGGAAGCCCTCCCCGTGCCTGACGACCCGACACCGGAAGCTCTCTCCCGCTGGCTGGCCCTGGCGTGGTTCCGGACCCTGATGCCCTATACGGGCCTCCGGACCCTGCCGGACCGACTGGAATGAAAAAGGAGCGCAGGCGTCCTCGCCTGTGGGAGCGCAGGCGTCCTCGCCTGCGGAAGGGCAGACGTCCCCGTCTGCGGGAGGGTGGGCGTCCTCGCCTGCCTACGTCCCCGCCTGCGGGAACGTAGGCTTCCCGGCCTGATGGAAGAGACCAATGTTGGAACGACGTCCGTTTCCCCACGTGAAGGTGTGCGGTATCACACGGCCTGCCGATGCCCAGGCGGCGGCCCAGGCGGGGGCTCACTTCATCGGCTTGGTCTTTTATGAACGGAGCCCCCGCTACGTCTCCGACGACCAGGCGGCGGCTGTCTTGGCCGTTCTGCCAGACCCGGTGACGCCCGTCGCCGTCCTCGTGGACCCCTCGCCGGAACGGCTCGCCGCCGTCTACCGACTGGGGATTCGATGGGTTCAATTGAGCGGTCATGAGACGCCTGACTTTGTGAAGAGCCTCCGAGCGCGATGGCCGGACTTGCAGGTCATAAAGGCCCTGCATATCGCCACCCGGGCCGATGCCGACCGAGCCGGGGATTATATCCGTCTTGTCGACGGATTCCTCTTGGACACCCGTCAGGCAGGTCGGTACGGCGGAACGGGCACGGCCTTTGACTGGACCTTAGTCGCTGACTGGTCCTACGGTCCGTATTTGTTAGCCGGTGGCCTCTCGATCGACCGACTCCCCGAGGCCTGGGTCTGGTGGCAGACGCATCCGGCATGCGTCGGATTCGACCTGTCGAGCGCCTTGGAAGCTCGCCCCGGCGTGAAAGATCCGGAAAAGATCCGGGACTTCTTTCGGTTGTATGACCGTCTGGGCAGGTCGGTAGTTCGGCAGGGGGACAGATAGGTAGATCGGCAAATGGGCAAGTGGTCCGACCATGCAACCAAACACTGAACCCCCGACCCTCGACACCCCGATATGGGTCGAAGCTTACGTCCTGGAAGGCCGGCCGACCGGCACGGGGCGTTTCATCGGCAATGTCTTGCGGGCGTGGAGCCGAATGGCGCAAGACGACCCGACGGCCCCGGGGCGCCGCGTCCGGCTCGTCCTACGGGACCGGCTGGCCACCCCCTGGGACAGCTTGGCCGACGTCTATCCTGCCCAGCGCGTCCCCGCCCGACGGTCGTCCTTTTTCCTATGGCAACAGGGACCCGTCCGACGGTGGCTCCGGTCCCAGGCCGACGGCGTTTATCTGGCCCCGAACTACACGGTCCCCTTGAACGTTTCGATCCCACGAGCCGTCATCGTCCACGATGCTTCTTTCTTCCGGTATCCCGAGGCGTTCCCGTGGTACAAGCGGGCCTTCCAACGGCGGCTGACGTTCCGGTCTGTGCAGGAGTCCAGGCTCGTGTTTGTGCCGTCCGAATGGACGGCCCGGGAGGTCGAACGATTCGGCCGGGTCCCGGCCGACCGGCTCGTCGTCACCTACGAGGGGTGGGACCCCCGGTGGCTCAACCCGCCGGATATCTCCCGGACGGACCTCTTCCGGTCGTTTCAAATCGACCCCGACGCCTTCGTGTTTCTGGCTGTCGGGTCCCTGTTTCAGCGGCGGCGGCCGGAGTTGTTGATCCGAGCCTGGGCCGAAATAATTCGACGGGCCTGGACCGAGCGACCCGTCTTAGTATGGATCGGCGAGAACCGCTCCTATCCTTTTGTGGACTATGCCCGGATGGCCCGACGGCACGGCCTGGACCAGTGGGTCCGCTTCCTGGGATACCAGCCGGAAGACGTCT